>QHQV01000270.1:442-10802 GCA_003219945.1 Verrucomicrobiota bacterium
CTGCGATTCCGTACGTCGGCTCAGTTATACTTTTGCCAATTCGAGTTGCCCTTGGCGCTTTCTCGCTGTTGTTCATGCGACAGTTCGGTTCCGAGTATGATGTTTGGGCCGGCTTCATGCCTCCGGAATTTTTGGTTGTCCTAATGCCGCCGCCCGCGCTTTCGGGAACTGAAGCAGGCTAACTAACGGAGCAAACCACAAGGCGCCCGAATCAAAAAACTCGACGAATCGTCAGGATTTGAATAACAAACGCTTATGAAAAAACCATTTATTCTTTATTGTATCACGCTGATTGCGATAGCTCCGGTCTGTTTTAGTCAGGGGAAGCCGGCGAAAGCAGGCAAATCCGCTGCGAATGAGTCGATGGTCGGCGATCTCGAAAAATCCGCGTGGGAAGCATACAAGAACAAACAGGCAGACGCATTCAAGGCGCTGATGTCGAAAGACTATTACGGCGTCTACCCCGAAGGAATGAAAACTTTGGACACTGAGCTTGCCGACATGGCAAAGAGCGATCTGCGCGATTACTCGTTTTCAGACGTGAAGGTGGTCTTCCCACATCCGAAGATGGCTGTTATGACCTACAAGGCGAAGGTGCAGGCGACCGCTGACGGCAAGGACATTTCCGGCACGTACAACTGCGGAAGTATTTGGATTCAACAGGGCGGAAAATGGGTCGGCGCGTTTCATTCTGAAGCGAAGACGCAGTAGGTGGAGACGGCCCGCCTCGGACCGCTGCACGTCGGCGCGAGGCCGCGCCGGCTCCATCAGTTGCTCGTTATGAGAATTGCAAGACAACTCACGTTGCTCGCAGGCTTAGCGGCATCGCCTGTTCTATTAACTACTCTTAAAGCGCAATCTGCCACGCCCACTATGAAAGCTGTTGTCATTCATCAGTACGGCGGCCCGGAAGTTTTGAAATATGAAGACATCCCGCGACCAGAACCGAAGGACGATCAGTTGCTCATCCGTGTCATTGCGGCTGGTGTGAATCCGGTCGATGGCATGATCCGATCGGGAATGTTCGATAAAGAGGGAAAGCGCGCCTTCCCGATAATTCTCGGCGGCGATGTCGCAGGCGTTGTTGAAAAAGTTGGAAGTAAAATCACGAAATTCAAAGCAGGCGATCCTGTGTTCGCGTACGTCAGCTTGGACAATAGCGGCGGATATGCGGAATACGCGCTTGTGACGGAACGCGAAGCGGCGCCTAAGCCAAAGTCGCTTACGTATGTGCAGGCGGCAGCGGTGCCGATTGTGGCCATGACTGCGTGGCAGGCGCTGGTCGACACCGCCCAGCTGAACGCCGGTCAAACCGTGCTCGTTCATGGCGGCTCAGGTGGTGTGGGATCGTTTGCAATTCAAATCGCCAAGGCGCGCCGAGCGAAGGTCATCGCGACGGCTTCAACTGCGAATCAGGATTTCCTGAGGCAGCTCGGGGCCGATACGGCGATCGATTACACCAAGCAAAAATTCGAGGATGTCGCTAAGAATGTTGATGTGGTGCTTGATTCGATTGGCGGCGATACACTCGCCCGTTCATATGGCGTAGTGAAGAAGGGCGGCATTATCGTTTCATTGGTCGCGCGTCCGAAAGAGTCCGAACTGGAGAAACACGGCATTCGTGGCATCGCTCTGAATGTTGAGCCAAATTCAGAAGAGCTCGCAGAGATCGGCAACCTGATCGATGACAAGAAAATCAAAGTAATCGTGTCGCAAAGATTTCCGCTTTCGGAAGCGATGAAAGCGCAGGAGCAGGTAGCGACGGGCCACACGCGCGGTAAAATAGTTCTTAAAGTTGGTGACGAACCGAAGTAACGGTATTCGATCCAGGCCGTCCTCATGCCGGGCGAAGCGCTTTGACGAAATGCAAAGCATGAGACTCGGCATTCGAACACCTCATGATCATTGCTGGGCACACCGCTGGAAAACTCATCCGAGATTCTTCGCTTCGCTCAGAATGACATTAACGTACAATGGCAACCATGAACTGGGATGCGATCAGCGCCATCTCGCAATTGATCGGCTCGCTAGCTGTTGTTTTGTCCGTGTTATATTTGGCCGTGCAAGTGCACCAGAGCACGCGGGTGGCCAAGCTCGCTATGCAAGACGCGGCGGCCGCGGCGCTGCGCGATGTGACTAAGCCGTTGATGGAAAACTCCGAGCTGGAACGAATCTGGCGGGTGGGACTCGAGGATATTAGTGTGCTCTCAGTGGAAGAGCGGGCGCGATTTTTCCATGCTACTTACCAATTCTTGAAAGCGTTCGAGAGCATCCATTTTCATCATGTTTATGGAATGATGGACAGGGACCTCTGGGAAGGGTGGCATGGACTCCTTCGCCATTACGTCTTCGCGCCCGGCATGGCTCACTACTGGAAACTTCGGCCTGAAGTCTTCTCCGAACGGTTTCGCAATTTTGTTAGCTCGCTCGAACCACCGACCGATCAACGCACGGTCGGCACCCTTTTCAAAAAGGAACAAAGCTAATGAGGAGCGCGAGCATGTTGCTCCGCGCTTTCCAATCGTACAGCGCCACTTACAGGGACCTGGTACGGGGATGACGAATTTGCCGTCTTTCTCGGCCACGAAGTTTTCGGAGCTGCTGGATGAGCTGCCGCTCCCGTCCTTTTTCTCAACTTTGATGACAAGCTTTTTCGTCGGTTTGAGATTCAGGCAAACTTTGCCGGTTGGTCCGTCCATCGGTGTCGTCGCTTTTTTAACGTCCTCCGGCGTGAGATTAACAAGGTCAATGTTGGAAATTTTCTCGAGGCTTCCTCCGACTGCATCATTTTGTAAAACTCAAGGCCGCGGGGTCTGAGCCTTGTGTAAAGGAAAGACTCCAAGGTGGCTATGTTCTTGCCTTCCATTGCTGCTTTGTACTTGTCGGCAAAGGCTTTTTTCCTGCTCGGGCGTGTCCGCCACGATAAAGGCGACTGATAACAGGGTGTGCGCCAGCTACTGTAGAGATTTTCGTTGAGCTTTTCATGGGCGCCACCGTCGCCGGCTCGATTTCCGCAACGCAAGCCAATTCTAAAAAGAAAAATCATTGCTGAGTCCCGCCGCGCGGAGTATTCCACTCTGCCTGTCTGGGCATCGATAATTTCCCGATGAACATCCACGAATATCAGGCCAAAGAGTTGCTGCAGAAATTCGATGTGGCTACAACGCGCGGCCGAGTCGCGACGACACTTGATGAAGCAGAGCAGATCGCGCGTGAGCTGGGCGATATCGATATTGTCGTTAAGGCACAGATCCACGCCGGTGGACGTGGCAAAGGCAACTTCAACAACAAATTCAAGGGCGGCGTGCACGTTCGCAAAACGCCTGACGAGGTTCGTGATGTTGCGGCGAAAATGCTCGGGCAAATTCTGGTGACGCATCAGACCGGACCGGCTGGTCGTCTGGTGAACAAAGTTCTCGTGGCAGAATCGGCCGATATTGCGCGGGGGGAAACCTATTTTGCCGTCCTGCTCGATCGCGCGACGGCTGCACCTGTGATTGTCGCCAGCACGGAAGGCGGCGTCGAAATTGAAGCTGTTGCGGCGAAATCGCCCGAGAAAATTATTCGGGAGCCGATTGACCCATTAGCCGGCCTTCAGCCATACCAGGCGCGCAAACTGGCAAGCCAACTCGGTTTCGAATCATCGCAGCTAAAGAACGCGTCAAAATTATTCGACGGACTTTATCGCACTTTCATTGCGTACGATTGCTCGATGGTCGAGGTCAACCCACTGGTCGTTACGAACAAAGGCGAAGTCCTAGCGCTGGATGCCAAGTTTAACTTTGACGACAATGCGCTGTATCGACATCCGGAGATCGCTGCGATGCGTGACATAGCCGAGGAAGATCCTCGCGAAGTCGAAGCGTCAAAGCACGGGCTGAATTACATCGGGCTCAACGGCAACATAGCGTGCCTGGTCAATGGCGCCGGCCTTGCCATGGCTACCATGGACATCATCAAATTCTACGGCGGCGAACCGGCTAATTTTCTCGACGTCGGCGGCGGCGCGACGGAAGAGCAGGTGACTGAAGCGTTCGAAATCCTGATCGCCGACAAGAAAGTAAAGGCGATCCTGGTAAATATTTTCGGCGGGATCATGAAATGCGATGTGATCGCGCAAGGTATCATCGATGCAGCTAAAACCGTGAAGCTGTCGGTGCCGCTTGTCGTTCGTTTGGAGGGAACAAACGTCGAGCAAGGCAAACAATTGTTGAAGGAAAGTGGCCTCGCGCTAATTGCAGCGGACGATCTCGCCGATGCAGCGCAAAGAGTGGTCAAAGCGGCGAAAGGCAAATGAAGCTGAGTTCTGCAATCGTATTGGTTGCGCTTACCGCCGCGCTTTCAGCAGAGGAGCTTCCGCGTAGGTCCAAAGAGCCACGCGAGAGTTATCCGAACCTCGACGTTATTTACGAATCGGTGACAATGGCGGACGGCAAACGCTTGCGTAGCATCATCACCAAGCCGCGCGACGCGAAGGCAAAATTGCCGGTCATTTTTCTCGCCGGCTGGCTGAGCTGCGATTCGGTCGAAGCACCGACAGACACGAAAGATGCCACCGGTTTGATTCTGCGTGGGCTGGCGCAAACGCCTGGTTTTTGCTTGTTCAAAATCGATAAGCCGGGCTGCGGGGACAGCGAAGGCGATTGTTCGCAAACCGATTTCGAGACGGAGCTCGCCGGATATCGTAGCGCATTCCGCGCGATGAAGAATTACGGCTTCATCGATTCGAACCGCGTGTACATTTTCGGCAGCAGCAACGGAGGCGGATTCGCACCCTTGGTTCCGGAGACGGAATCAGAACAGGCGCAAGTGCGCGGTTACATCACCATCGGCGGCTGGGTCAAAACGTGGTTCGAGCACATGCTAGACATCGAGCGGCGGCGTTTTGTTCTGATGAAAAAGTCGCCGGGCGAAGTGACTGATCGGATAAAGGGCGCCACCACACTTTATTATGAGTGGTTAATTAAGGGCCGCCGCGTTCCGGAGATCTTAGAAAAGCCAGAGCTTGCAGAACTATGGCCTGAGGGGAAGGACCAGACCCATCTTTACGGCCGACCGCTGAAGTTTTATCAACACCTGCAGAGGCTGAATCTCGCCGCCGCTTGGTCCCGCGTGAAAGTTCCAGCGCTAATCCTGCACGGGCAGTACGACTGGATCATGGGCCGTGAAGATTCTGAACTGATCGCGCACATTGTGAACGCAAATGTTCCCGGTGCGGCGCGTTTTGTTGAAGTGCCGGACATGGGGCACGGCGGGCAGCATTATTTGAGCATGGCTGACGCGTTCGCTGGGAAGCAGGCGCCATTCGATCCGAAAATTCTTCGAACCATGACAGATTGGTTGGACCGACAACAAAAGAAACCCGCAGGATGAAGATCAAGGAAATCGGTTTTGTTGGAATTCCCGTAACGGACATCCCGCGAGCGCGAAAGTTTTACGAGGATGTCCTTGGCTTGCAGGTCTCAGACGAAATGATGGGCGGAAAATGGATCGAATACACAGTTGGTGGTAACACGCTCGCGATTGCGAATGTTGGCGAGGAGTGGAAGCCGTCAGATCAAGGGACAGGTGCGGCGCTGGAAGTGGAAAACTTCGACGAAGCGATTAACCAGCTCAGAAGTCAAGGTGTACCATTCGCTGCTGAGCCTTTTGAGACGCCGTGTTGTCACATGGCGGTGGTGCAAGATCCGGACGGAAACAAGCTCATAATTCACAAACTCAAACCCGAAAACGAGAAAGGAGTCTGCAAATGATTACGAATGAAGTGGCCTTTGTTGCCATTGCGGTGTCTGACAAGGAACGCGCGCGAAAATTCTATCAGGAGACGCTGGAGCTAACGCCTACGCGCACGCAGATGGATGGCGCGTGGGTCGAGTACGATATTGGTCCGATCACAATCGGAGTCGGTTCTCATCCGGCGTGGCAACCTTCGCGCGACGGAACAACAGTCGCCTTCGAGGTGGACGATTTCGATAATGCTTACGGGAAGTTAAAAGAGCGTGGCGTGATGTTCGACATTGAAAAAACCGAGACGCCAGTTTGCTGGATGGCGCAATTTCGCGACCCGGACGGAAACAAGCTGGTGATTCACAAGAGAAAAGAGAAATGAATCAGGAAACCAAGAAACCAGGAGACAAATCAGCAAAGCAGGAACGCAGGAATCCTTCTGATTTGTTTCATGGGTTCGTGGCTTCCACGTTTTTTCCTCTTTTCCTGCTTTCCTGATTCTATGTCTGTTTTGGTTGATAAGAACACGCGACTCGTTGTGCAGGGCATTACGGGCAGCGCGGGTGCGTTTCACACCCGGCAGTGCATCGACTACGGCACCAACGTGGTTGCCGGCGTCACGCCCGGAAAGGGCGGCCAAATGTTCGATGGGAAAGTGCCGGTATTCGACACGGTTTGCGAAGCGCGACAAAAAACCGGATGCAACGCGTCGATGGTGTTCGTGCCTGCGCCTGCTGCTGCGGATTCGATCCTTGAAGCGGTCGATGCCGGAGTCGAGTTGGTAGTTTGCATCACGGAAGGAATTCCAGTGATGGACATGATGCGGGTGAAAGCGCTCTTGCGCGGAAAGAAATCGCGCCTGATTGGGCCGAATTGTCCAGGCATCATCACACCCGGGCAATGCAAGATTGGAATTATGCCCGGGTACATTCACAAGCCCGGCCGCATCGGCGGCATCTCGCGTTCCGGAACCCTGACGTACGAAGCGGTGTGGCAATTAACATCACGTGGCTACGGACAATCAACCTGCATCGGGATTGGCGGTGATCCGATTCACGGTCTGTCGCATCTCGATTGTGTAAAGTTGTTTGATCACGATCCGGGCACAGACGCGATGATTCTGATCGGCGAGATTGGCGGGTCCGCCGAAGAAGAGGCCGCGGAATGGATCAAAGCGAAGTGCAAAAAACCCGTGGCAGCATTCATCGCTGGGAAAACAGCCCCGCCCGGGCGGCGGATGGGTCACGCAGGCGCGATCATTTCCGGCGGAAAGGGAACTGCAGCGGGAAAAATTGAAGCGCTGCAAGGCGCGGGCATCGCCGTAGCGGAAACCCCGGCTGCAATTGCTGATACGGTCATATCGAGAATGAAGGCTTCGGTGTAATCCGTCTGAAAGTCGCACGACGGATATGATGCATCGCGAAATCGGCGATTCAGTTAATTGCGACTAACGAACCGCGCGGGCGATGACCGCGGCAGCGCACCTACTTTGGGATTCACCGCCGAGGTCGACGGCCTCGGCTACAGCCTGCCGCTTGTGAAACAAACGGGGACAGATTAAACAACCGCAATCTTATGAACACACTCGCACTTATCGCAATCACCTGGATTGGCAAAGAGTACCGGTTTCTTGGACTGGACTGGAGCTACTTCGTTATCCTGGGACTGATCGGGAACGCCACGTTTTCGATGCGTTTCCTGGTGCAGTGGATCGCCTCAGAGCGGCAGGGTGAGAGCGTCATTCCGGTTTCATTTTGGTACTGGAGCATCGCCGGCAGCGTGATCATGTGCCTTTACTTCATCTTTAAACGCGATCCGGTTGGCATCCTCGCCTATCTTCCCAATTCGCTGATTTACATTCGTAATCTGATGTTGATCCAGAAGGGCAAGTCTGCTGCCACTGCCGCGGCGCCTTCGCAGCATCCCCGCGAGACGGGTTGACGGAATTACTCCTCGGTTTGTTTCTGATTTTGAGATCCGGATCTCGGGCTTTCGCCCGCAGATAGATTTGCTGCTTTCCAATCCATCGCCATTCGAATCCGTGCACGTCCGCTGGGATGATCGTAAAAGATGAATTCCTCGAGCGGCGTCGGGTTGAGCTTGCGATAGGCGCCGAGTTTGAGCGCTACGTTTGCCATCGCGTTAGGCTCACGGGAGGTGTTGATTCCAAAAGCGTCCGCTTCACGCTCGGTAACGCGCACCACGGTGTTGAGAATCGGCGTGGCGAGAAAAAGCAATGTGCTGAAAAGCAAAGCCAGCAGCGGAAGCCCTGCCGGATCGGCAATGCCGCGCACGCCCCACTTGTCGCCCCAGCGTCTGACGGCTGCATCAAACAGAACTCGAGTAAGGGCGAATCCCATGAGGATGAAAAGTCCTAGGTAAGTCAGCAACTTTGGGCCGTGGTTAAGAACATAATGCCCCATCTCGTGTGCCATCACCGCGCGAATCTCGGAAATGGTGCATTGCTTGAGCAGATTATCGTTCAGCGCAATGCGTGTGGTACCGAGAATTCCTGAGACATTCGCGCTTACCCGCGTCGTCTGCCGCGAGGCATCCACCTCGAAGACCTGTTTTACCGGGATCTCATTGGCCCGAGCCATTGCGAGAATGGGTTCGCTGATTTCAGGTTTCGTCAGCGGTTTATAAGTATTGAAGAGCGGCTCGATGAATACCGGTGCGATGAAGACCAAAACGAACGAAAAAACAACGGCTACCCCGGTTCCCCAAATCCACCAGGTTTTCGGTGCTCGCCGGAAAACAGCATAGAGCACGATCAAGACTATCGTGCCGCCGATGAGCGTGATGCCAAGACCAATCAACTGCTCCCGAAACCACGCTAAGAAACTCTGTGTGGCGAGTCCGTATTGATGCTCGCGAAAGAAGTGCTCGTAAACGTTGAGCGGAAAGCTCAAAACAAAAACGAGCAGCAAACACAGCACGCTGTAACAGGCGACTTGCGGTGTTTTATATCTCGTTAGTCGCTCCGAGAAATCGCGTACCCGCGCTGAAATCCGCGAGGCCAGCAGCAGAATCGATATGGCGGCGGCCACAAGATAATTCCACAGAATCAGCCAGTAACCGCCCTCAAAGTAGGCATCTGATTTTTCACGCTTGTCTTGCGGCACACTATTTAACCAGGCCTGTGTCGCCGCAGCCGGATCAACCGGTGTCGACCGTTGCAGGGCGGAGGAGTCGTTGCCTGGTCCACTGAATTTAGCTGCATCGCCTGACGTCGCGCTTTCAATCGAAGTCTGCGCTGGAGTTTCGTTCGACAAAACTGACATAGACGAGACCACCAACCCTGCGACTATCGCAATTAGAACCGAGAATTTCTTCATGGGCCCGAGGTCGGTAACAGCGTGACGTAAGCAGACCGCCTTCCCCTGTAAAGCTTGACAGTTACCGCCTTATTACGCTGGACTAACCGCCGCGGAGGATGGTAAACAAACAACATGAAAGCGTTCGTGTCGGAGTCTCTCATTTGCGCCCTCGCGCTGGGAATGATTTTCGTCGGCAGCTTAAATGCCCAAACGCCGTCAGCAGATACAGAGCGTTACGGTCCTTACCCCACAAATTATAAGGAGACCATTACGCACTGGCTCAACAAGCAATTGATCGATCCGGACAGCGCGCGCATTGAGTGGGCCGGAGAACCAAAACCGTCCGATCTGGGGAAGGGCAGCGAAGCGGTATCCGGTTATCTCGTTAATTTTACCGTGAACGCGCGAAATCGTTTTGGCTCTTATACCGGTAAGCAAAAACATTCTGTGCTCATTCGTAACGGCGAAGTGATCAAGAGCATGGGATTCGGTTATTAAACAAAAATGAAACAATTCCAAAAAAGTTCTAAACAGAAATCATCTGGGCAGGTTGTGGTTGTGCTGATCATCGTGCTGGCGTTGCTTGGTGGCGCATGGTGGTATCTTAATTCCAATAAAGAGAGTGCAGCCAAGGAGGGAACAAGCTTTGCCAAGGACGCGGTCCAGAAAATTGCTGTCCAGCACGATATTAATTTTTTCAATTCGCGGCTCGGTCCTCAGGCGCGCATGAATTTTCCGGCTTCGGCGCAACAAGAGTTCATGAACGAGATTGTGAGGCTCGGAGCGCCGGTTCGCCCGGTCGACCTTCAGGGCAAGATTGAATTTAATTCACAATTCTTTGAGCCACACGGGTCTTTCCACGCGCGGATATATTATCCAGCGAGATACGCCGATATAGACCTCACGATCTCGCATCCGGTCGGCCGTTGGCAGATTGACGAGATCGCATTCATCCCGCAGAGGGAGCAGCCTGCGCCGCCTCCTCCCGCTGCAGTTCCGCCTCCAGCGCCAGGGGCGCCTGCACCGCAAGCTCCACCTGCATCCACAGCTGGACCTGAAGCTACCGCTGCACCTGGAGCTGGAGGTTAAAAAAAATCACTGCTGCGCTTCCAAAGCGCGAAGCGTCTACAGCAACAAGCGGTCGAGAGAATCCAGGCAAATCTGCGACCACGTTTCCATGGTTTCGCGGTGCGCCCACAACTCGTCCTTCGCGAGAAACGTCAGGCCGGTGATCATCGCTTCGCGTTTTTCCACTTTCGGCTCGGCCAGTTTGAATACGTGAACGACGCCAAGATGCACGCTTCCGACCTCCG
>QHQV01000271.1 GCA_003219945.1 Verrucomicrobiota bacterium
CCGCGCGCGGGAATGCTGTAGTCGCTGCCCTGTGGCCGGCGAAGCGTGCGTTCGTTTGCTTGTTACAGAGACGCTTCGCAGAGCGACGGCTACAGAACTCGGAATGCGATTTAATGAGTTGGAACCTCCCTCGAAAGAAAACACGCAACCGTCATCTTCAGGGCGTATAGTTGTAGACCGATGCGTTCGGTTGAAAGCCCACCGCCGGAGTGAAGATTTATTTCAATGGATCCGATCAAGAGCATAAAATTACGCTGGCTTCAGGGTGCATTGCACGACATCAGCTACGAATTGTCGCGCTCGCATTTTTCCAGGTTTGCGCCTCAGGCGTGGCAACCGGCGATCAACGCGTACCGGTGCGAAACATGCATCCAAATCTGTGTTGATCTCGCGGGAGTCGATCGTTCCTTGATAGATCTGACCGTCGAACCGCGGCGCTTAGTGATTCGCGGGACGCGCGAGCTGCCCGAGCCGACCGGCGAGGGATGCGCACAGCAATTACTGGCGATGGAGATCGATTACGGGCTGTTTGAACGCGAGATTACTTTCCCCGTCGACGTGGAAATCGACAAGGCGCACGCCGAGCAGCGTAACGGATTACTGTGGATTTCGCTGCCGGTAAGAAAGGATTCATGAGCACAGAAAAGCTGGACGCGTTGCAATCGGGCATGGATTCCAAACCAACAGCTCAGGGTACCATCGCGCTCGGCGTAGATGAAAGCCGCACGCCGCGAATTCCTGAAGAACTGTCGATTCTACCGGTGCGCAGTTTCGTCGTTTTTCCGGGGACGGTGATCCCCCTGAACGTCCAGCGGTCAGCGTCGCTCAAACTGCTCGATGACACGTTGCCACGCACGAAGGTGATCGGTCTACTGACGCAACGCGATGAGACGAAAGAAGATCCATTACCACACGATCTGTACTCGATCGGCACGGCCGCGCTCGTGCTCAAACTTGTTCGACAGTCAGAAGACAATGTGCTCGTAATCGTGCAGGGATTGCGGCGTTTTTCGCTGCGCAAAATAATTGCGACCGATCCGTTTCTGCGCGCCGAAATCGATTTACCGCAATCAATCCTGCCGCCGCCGAGCAAGGAATGGGAGGCAACATTCCGGAATTTGCGCGACTCGGCTTCGCGATTGTTCGAGCTGACACCGGATGCGCCCGAACAGGCCCGCACGATGATCATGAACATCGAGAATCCGGAGCAACTCGCCGATTTTCTGGCGCCGAACCTCAATATAGATGTCGCCCAAAAGCAGGCCTTGCTCGGAGAACTCGACGTCGAAAAACGGGTGCATGCCGTGCAACAACACATTTCGGCGCAGCTTGAGATCGCCCAGATCCAACAGCGACTTCAAAAGGATGTTGCGTCGCAATTTTCCGATGCGCAACGGCGCGCGTATCTCCGGTCGCAGCTCAAAGCGATCCAGCATGAGCTGGGTGAGACGGACGGCGGCAATGAGGAACAAGCGCAACAGCTGCGCGCGCGCCTGCAGGAAGCGAAGCCGCCGGAAGAAGTGATGAAACAGGCCGAGCGGGAATTGAAGCGACTGGATTTCATTCCGCCGGCAAGTCCCGAGTTTTCAGTGATCGTGAGTTACATCGAGATTATTGCCGATCTGCCCTGGAACAAGTTCAGCAAGGACGATCTCGACCTCGATCAGGCCCAGCAAATCCTTGACCGCGATCACTACGATCTGGAAAAGGTTAAGAAGCGGTTGATCGAATATTTGGCCGTGCGAAAACTCAATCCGCAAGGGCACGGCGCAATCCTCTGTTTTCTCGGGCCGCCTGGCGTAGGCAAAACCAGTCTGGGTCAATCGATCGCCGACGCGCTGGGCCGCAAGTTCGTTCGGATCAGCCTCGGCGGAATGCGCGACGAAGCGGAGATTCGCGGTCATCGCCGCACGTATATCGGCTCGATGCCGGGACGCATCATTCAAGAGCTGCGCCGCTGCGGCACGCGCAATCCCGTCTTTATGCTCGATGAGATCGACAAAATCGGTGCGGATTTTCGCGGCGACCCTGCGAGCGCGTTGCTCGAAGTGCTCGACCCGGCACAAAATCATGCCTTCGTCGACCGTTATCTCGACGTGCCGTTCGACCTTTCGCAGATCATTTTTATCGGCACGGCAAATTACATCGAGGGGATCCCGGAACCATTGCGCGACCGGATCGAAGTGATCTCCATTCCTGGTTACACCGAGCGCGAGAAAGCCGAGATCGCGAAGCGCTACCTTGTTCCGCGTCAGCTACAGGAGAACGGACTCAAACCCGAGCAATGCGACTTTCAGGAGGACGCGATTCGGCGCGTCATCAATGATTACACGCACGAAGCCGGCGTACGCGAGCTAGAACGGCAGATAGGTGCGATTTGTCGCGGTGTCGCAGCCCAGGTTGCGCGCGGAAAAACGGAGCACGTTACGGTCACGCCCGAGATTGTGCGAGAAATGCTCGGGCCTGCGAAATACGTTCGCGAAACGAAACTCAAGACCAGCAAACCCGGTGTGGTTACAGGGCTCGCTTATACGCCTCAAGGTGGCGAGGTGCTGCACATCGAAGCAACTCGATATCCCGGCAAAGGAAATATCACGCTTACCGGACAGATCGGAAACGTGATGAAAGAATCGGTGCAGGCGGCGTTCAGTCTTGTGCGCAGCCGAGACGGCGAGATCGGTATTAGGGCCGAGGATTTTCGAAAGATGGACGTCCATGTGCACGTCCCCGCGGGCGCCGTGCCAAAAGACGGGCCATCAGCCGGGATAGCGATGTTTACTGCGCTCGCGTCGCTTTTCACCAACAGGTCGGTTCGTTCCGACGTCGCGATGACGGGCGAGATTACGTTGCGCGGACTTGTTCTGCCGATCGGCGGATTGAAAGAAAAAAGTTTGGCTGCGATGCGCGCCGGAATTTCCACTGTCATCATTCCCAAGCTCAACGAAAAAGATCTTCCTGATGTTCCCGAGGAAGCGAAACAAAAGCTCAATTTCGTCCCCGTGGAAAACGTAGATGAAGTTTTGGCTGTAGCGCTGGAGAAAAACGGCGCAACCGCGTCGGCTTCAGCAAACAAATCGGCCTGAGTGCCGAGCCGAACCACGAATCGAGTTGCCTCCTCAGTCATCTACATGCTCGAGCAGTAGATCTGAGCTGTCGTCGCTGGCTGGGGGTGATACAGACGGCTACAACAATCGTGCTGCAGGCACTACTTCCATTCCCAATATTCGGAGTGCGTGTTGCCCTCTGCATCTACTGCGTATTCGAATAGCACTGCCACGTTGTTGAGGCGAGACCACTGTGAAGGCATGGTTTGAAAATAGAGGGCGCCGCGATAACTCGCGGTGCCGTCTTTTTTCATTGTACCAACACCATGGCCGGTCCACGTGGCCGTTTTGCCGTCCTTCGTTATCATGATGCCTTGACCTTCGCCGTATTGCGTTCCATCCGGACGGAAAATGGTCGTGTACGTGCCTGTGTCCTTTAT
This sequence comes from Verrucomicrobiota bacterium, assembly GCA_003219945.1. Taxonomy (GTDB): domain Bacteria; phylum Verrucomicrobiota; class Verrucomicrobiia; order Chthoniobacterales; family UBA10450; genus Udaeobacter. Next base: position 3,485 of record QHQV01000271.1, read on the forward strand.
GTTCGTGCCCAGCACTGATCCGGTTGCCTGAAAAGATGTTTCCATCTTCGGGTCTCCGCCCAGATTCGGCAATACGCGCCGCATAGTAACCTTGCCTGATATCTCACCAATCTTCTCGCCTAACATAAATTCTTCCTCCTTGTTGAATTCTTCTGAGTTACTGGATTCGATGCGGAAATCTTAGCAAAAAAGAAATTGGAGCGTCAGAATTCGGAGCGGGAAAAAGTTCGCCATTGCCGGGCGCGACTGCCCGTTGGCGAGGGCGCGTGCGCTCCGCAGAAATTCGTGTCAGGGCGTGACGACCAAGCTCCATCCAGCTGGTAAAGTCGGTCCTAACGCGGCATTGACCAAAATATTGTTGACGAGGTATTCGATCGCCGTTTGACCACTGACGGGGTTGTAGAGCACGTAATCCGGTTTTCCGTCTCCATCAACATCGGCTGTGGCTACTAACGGCCACGTGAGGGGAATGGTCGGTCCGAACGCAGCTCCAATCACTGTAGATCCTGACAAGTAGCCAATTACCGTTTGGCCAGTGCCGGAATTAAACAACGCATAATCCGGATGGCCGTCGCTATCGAAATCCGCGACGTCTATCAAGTTCCAGCCTGGTGGAAGAGTCGGGCCATAGCCAGCACCGACGACCACAATGTTATTCAGATAGGCTATCACGGTTTCACCCGTGCCGACCTTGTAAAGCACATAGTCCGGGTAAGCGTCGCCGTTAAAGTCTTTTGCCGTCACCAGCTCCCAGCCAAGAGGCACGGGCGGACCGTATGCGGCGCCAATCACCGTCAGGCCTGACAAATACGCGATCATTGTTTGTCCGGTCGCCGGATTGAACAACGCATAATCAGTATGGCCGTCGCCATCAAAATCGGCCGCACCTGCCAAACGCCAGCCGGCCGGCAGGGTCGGACCGAACGCGGCGCCAATGACAACGTTGTTGTTAAGGTATCCTACTACGGTTTGATGCGTGGTGGCGTTTTGAATCACAAGGTCCGGGTGAGTGTCATCGTTAAAATCGGCCACCACAGCCCTCGCGGCTGGCGTGGTAAAACTCCTGTCGGTGCCGTAGGTCGTTCCACCAGAATTGCTGGCTACGATTCGGAAATGATACGTCGCGGCCGCAGTCAAGCCGCTGACATTCGCAGTGACGTTCTGCGTCGTGCTGCCTTGGTAATTCTGAGTTGCCGTGCTGGAGCCGTAGTTCGTCGTAGTTCCATACTCGAAATGAACAGCGGTAATCGCTCCGTTTGGATTGACCGTGCCATTGAGCGTAGCTGAAAAATTAGCCACGTTCGTGGCCGGATTAGTCGCGACAATCGGAGGGACAGTTGGCGTCGGTGTGGGCGACGGCGTAGGCGGCGGGACAGTTGGCGTAGGCGTGGGCAACGGCGTAGGCGGCGGGATGCGGACGTAATAGATATCCTCTTCGCCGTTGAATGTGGCGGCGTAGGCGACGTTCGCGCTGGCGTTGTCCGAAACGACCGTGATATAATCACCAATCTTGTCTTGATTCGGATAACCCACAAACGGACTAAATGAATTACTGACCGCGATATTCGCCGACCAGGTATTTCCGCCGTCGATGCTGTAGGAATAAAAAAGCTGCGAAGTCGTGTTATCTGCAGCGTGACGCGTATCGTACCAGACGACATCAATTCGACCGTTTGGGGCGACCGAAAGTGTGCCGAACCAATGCCATTTAGCATGGTTAACTGGATCGTCATTGATCCGGCGCGGCGCGCTGAACGTACTCCCGCCATCGGTGCTGCGCACGAACATCACCTCGCTGCCATTCGTGAAACCGGATGGCTGAACACTAGCGAGCATATAGACATTGTTGTTCGTGCTCGTGCCTGAACGATCGACGGCGAGAAAAACCTGGCCCACTAATCCTTCCGGATTGATCGGTTCGGCGAAAATGATGTTTCCGCCAAGGTTCACCGCCCTGCTTTGGTCGAACGTCGGAACAACAGCGCCGTTCTTTGCATTCGTTGACCGAACACACCAAATGCGACCAGTGCTCAGGTTCACGCCGCCAATAAAAACATTGCCGTTGAAATCAACATCCAAGGTGCCCCACGCAGGGGAATTCGGAATGTTGATCGGATTCATCCAGGTCAGCCCATCATTCGTTGAGCGGGTGAACTGTCTGCCGCCGTAATTGTTTCCATCGGTGCTCCAGCATTGATATTGGAAGCCGTGCCCGGAGCTGTTGGTGTTATCGATCGTGAACCACTGTTTATCGCCGCCATCCGCCGGTGCGACAGCCGTCCATGATTGACCGCCGTTGAGTGATCTCCACAAGTCATCGAAGAAGTTCTGCAGAAGACTGAGATAAAAAAAACGGCCGGTAGTGTCGGAGTTCAGAACGGGATCGCTGCGGAAGACGTTGTTTTGCAGTACGCCGGGAGCTATCCACCTCGTGCCGCCGTTTGTAGTGTATGCAAAACCTGCTTCCCGGAAATTCGACGTAACGCTGTTGAACTGGCGCCAGCCAATGCTCATCCTGTTTGGATTATTACGATCGACACAAATGGACGGCTCATTTGCAGCGTCGCCAACTCTGTTGTTGCCATTCGCGTCCACGTTAACTTGATAACTCGTATACGAATCGAACTGTGAGATTAGCGCAGGCGAAATTGCCTTTATCGGTGCCGCGATCGCTGGCGCGTTGTCATATTTTTCGAGTGGCTCAGTGGGCAGGGGCTTTCCCGCAACTGTTTGGCTGAAAGCTGCTGGAGCGAGCAGCAGAAAAAGGGTGGTGAGTAACCCCAATCGCAACATCCCCGGCAATATACGCCGGAACTATCTCTCGCGCACGTTGCAAAAAAGGCGACCGGCGGTCCGCTCCCTATCGCCCTGCGGAAACCGCCGGCCAATCAATCGAAAGATAGTAGAACTCTTGGCCAGTCGTGTAGTTGACTGGAAGGACCTCCGTTAACTTGCGTTATCGTGGTCTTGCTCGTACGCCCGGATCGCGCGCCGCGTCTGCGGTCCCAAGACTCCGTCGATGGATCCGTGGTAATAACCAGCCCGTGACAGCCGCCGTTGCAATTCAGAGACTCTAGATTGACTCCTGCCGCCGTAGCGAGACTGGTACTCGGCGCCGTATCCGTTGCCATACCCATTATTATACCCGTAGCCATTACCATACTGATAACCGCCGTAACCGTAGCCGTAGGCGCCACCATAGCCGTAAGGATAATAGCCGTAGTACGGATAGCCGTAGCCCCAGCCCCAGCCAGGTCCCCAGCCCCATCCCCACCCCCACGGAAAGCCGAAGCTGCCGATGAAGATCACATCATTGTCGTTGTGATGATGACCATTATGCCAGTTGTTGCCGTGCCAGTTATTGCCGTGCCAGTTGTTGCCGTGCCAGTTGTTGCCGCCGTGCCAGTTGTTGCCGCCGTGCCAGTTGTTGCCACCGCTCCAACGTGCGCCGCCCGGGCCCATTCCGCCACCAGAGAAACCGCCGCGGGACATTCCTCCAAACCCGCCACCGCCGCGACCACCACCACCACCGCCACCGCCACGTACAGCCTCGGTGGTCAGTGGCGCAGCAAGCGTTAAAACAACAAGGCAAATTCCAGAAAAGAAGAGCTTTGAATTAGTCATAGCAAAGTAAGGTTCTATCCGATTAGACACCCTGGAGCGTCCGAAGTCGCGTTATTTTTGTGCGGCTTGAGAAAAAAGACCGGCGGCTCGCACGATTGTGCTGCGATGCCGCCGATCGAATACGGTTGTTTGTTACGGCTAAGCTAACCCTAATGTGTTGAGCGCGGTCGGCTAATCGTCACGTCCACCGCCCAACCATTTCTGCTTTCAAAACCGGCGATGGCGCCGCGGGTCTGCGGTCCATCGACTGCGCCGCTACTGCCGTTTTCGGAGCCATTCGTTTTGACTTCGACGCCGAAGATTTCTTCGCCGGCTTAGCCATTGCTGGTGACGCCATTAACGCGCCTGCAGCCAAGGCAACTTTCAAGAATTAAAGCTTTGGTGTTCATGCCTTTCCTCATGTTGTGATTTCCTTCTGTGATTCGTGACTGCACGATATCGCGGGTGCGGCGCGAGACGCCGGCAAAGCTGCTAATTACAAGCAATGAGAACAGGCATGGAAGGGACAGAATTGCTGCTGGTCAGGGCGCAGCTACTGCGACTATCATGCAGCGATAGATGAAGCGCGTCGGGTTTGTTCTGTTCGCTATCGCCAACTGGCAACTGATCTATGGTGCGCAGTCTGAACACAGCACGAGCCCGTCGCGCCAATTCGTGGTTTACGGCCCGGACGCAAAGGTACGAGGCGCGATATCTGGTCTGGCCGAACAGACGAAAACAAATCTTCTTGGCTTGTTGCGGCAGCACGACGACTGGAAGACGTCTGTCGTGGTCAACTTGCAACCGCAGCAAGCAAATGTTCCTGAAATTCCAGCGGCTGATTTGCGATTCAGTCAAACCGGTTTCGGCATCAAGCTGCAACTCGACCTCACCATCTCCAAAAATGTCGACGTTTCAGTAGTCGAACGGGAACTGCTCCACGCGATTTTGCTCGAACTGATTTATCGCAAACAACCGCACATTATTGCGGGTGCAGTGCTGGTTGAGCCGCCTGATTGGTTGATTGACGGCGCGCTTGCTCTTTCACCCGGGCGTGACCGTGGTCCGTTGATCGAGGCTGTGGGCAATACGGAGAAGCCCCTGCCATTGGAGAAATTTCTTCGCCAACGTCCGGACCTTGTTGATTCCGCGGGCCGCACGCTTTATCGCGCATATGCCTTCGCGCTTATGCAGATGCTGCTGGACGGAAAAAACGGCGGAACCCAGTTGGCGAAATACATTGATCATCTATCCGAGTCTTCAAACGATCCGCTGGCGGAGCTGAAGGCACAATTTCCAGTACTCGCGGATGATGCCGAGAGAACGTGGCAGCTGGCGTTGAATCGCTTGAAAAGCCTACAGACATTTCGCTTACTCACATTCGCAGAAAGCGAACAGCGTCTTGATGAATTGTTGCGCGTAAAAATTTCGGAACCCAAGAAGCCGGTAAAGCTGATGCGCTTGGATGAACTGACTCAACACAAACTTTCCGCCAGTGAGAAGATGGCGCTGGATCAGTTGAAACGCGATTTAATGTTCCTTGTTCCCCAGACGAATCCGGTGCTGCGCCCGATTGGGCGTGAATACCAGGAGGCCGCCACGCTGCTTGCCCGCGGGAAGCGCAGGGGAGTACAGAAGCGCCTGTCCCGTCTCGAGCTTACTCGCCAGCAGCTCGCTGTGCGCATGACCGAGATCGACGATTATCTGAACTGGTTCGAAGCGACACAAATGAACAGCGGCAGCGGGAACTTCACCGGTTACCTCAAAGCCGTGGATCAATCACAAGTCCCGGCCCCACGGCGGCACGATCCGCTCTCAGTTTACGTGGACGCGTTGGAGGATCAGTTCGAAAATTGAATAAGTCGTGCTTTAGCAACGGCAATGACGGCAATGATCGAAGCACAGCTGGGAGATGTTGCGTGCAAGTCCGACCGCAGTTGCCCGGCCAGGTTTGCCGATTATCTTACGCAGCGCCTTTAAAACGCGCGTTTTTAATTGATGCAAAAAATTGGATTCGCTGAGGCTCTCGAGTCGATTGTAGCCAACAGCCCGCGCTATCACCGGGACGGGTACATCTTTTTGCGCGATGCGCTCGACTTCACGACGACGCAACAAAAGAAAATCAAGGGAGTCAGCGTGCGTCATGTAACGGGGCCAGAATTGCTCGATGGCGTCCGGCAGTACGCGCTCAAGGAATTCGGCCCGATGGTCATCACGGTGTTCGATAGCTGGGGTATCCAATCCTGCGAAGACATCGGGCACATGGTCTTTAATCTGATCGGCGTCGGCGTTTTCGGAAAAACCGAGGAGGATTCGATCAAGGATTTCAAAAACGTTTACGATTTCAAAGAAGCGTTCGTGAGACCATTTGCACCGACAAAAGCGGAAACTGCAAAACCGCCGACAGAATTGCCGGCGCCAAAGGCAGCAGCATCGAGCAAGTGAATTCCGGCAGGGTGAATTGAACGAAAATTTCACCTTGGCTGTCGGTCATCAGTTACCTGATCACCGGCGAGTTGTCAGCCAACAACGCTTACCAATCGAATGTTCCAATAATGTATCGCATCCCAGTAGCGAGTTTTCTCACAGCGGCTCTATTATTTCCCATGGTCAATTTGAAGGCTGCGTCACCTGAACCTTCGGCTCTGATCGCGTTTCCGCTGAGCACGGCGCAAAAATGGATTTTGCCAAACGGGCTGACCGTCATAGTGCAGGAAGATCACAGCGCGCCGGTGGCGAGCGTGCAGGCGTGGTGCGCGACTGGAAGCATCGATGAAGACCAGCACCTTGGCGCGGGGTTGTCCCACATTCTCGAGCACATGCTCTTTAAGGGAACCAACACGCGATCTGCAAATCAGATTGCGCAGAGCATCCAGGACGTCGGGGGTTACATCAATGCCTACACTTCCTTCGATCGGACAGTTTTTTGGATCGATGTGCCGAAAGACGGTGTTGGCACGGCCCTGGAGGTGCTGAGCGATGCGATGATGAATTCCAGCCTTCCGCCGGACGAATACAACAAAGAGCAGGAAGTCATCCGGCGCGAGTTCGCGATGGGCATGGATGATCCCGATCGCATGGCTAGCCTGCTGCTTTTTGGGACGGCATATCAGCGGCATCCCTACCGGTTTCCAGTCATCGGCGAGCTGGAGATTTATAACCAGCTTACGCAGGAGCAGGTGATGCAGTATTATAAGACCCGTTACGTACCGAACAATCTCATCTTCGTCGTTGTCGGCGATGTGGACGCGGAAAAAGTGCGGCAACAACTCGGTGACTTGTTCAAGCCGTATCCAGAGAAATCGCTGAAGCCGGTATTCATTCCGTCGGAACCGCCACAACTTGGCCGCCGAGAAGTACACCGGGAATTTTCGACTGAATTGACGCATCTCGCGATGGCCTGGCACATCCCGGAAGTTACGAGTCCGGATGTTCCCGCGCTCGATCTACTCTCGACTATTCTTGGGGATGGGCGCAGCTCGCGGCTTTATCGGCGCGTGCGCGAAGAAGCCGGTCTCGCATTTGGCATATCGGCGTTTTCTTACACGCCGGGCGATCCCGGCTTGTTTGGCATCGACGCCACTCTCGACCCGAAGAAGCGCGATGCTGCTGAGCAATTGGCGCTGCAAATTCTTGATGAGGTGAAACAGACCGGCGTGACCGCGGACGAATTAGAAAAGGCGAAGAAGATCACGCTTAGTCAGCATCTCGGTACGCTGACTACAATGCGCGGTCAGGCTTCGGATATCGGTTCGAACTGGTTGCTCACGCGCGATCTGAATTTTAGTCGTGAATACCTGGATGCGGTCCAGAAAGTGACGCTCGACGACATCAAGCGCGTTGCCAGCACATATCTCACCGACAACAACCTGACGGTGGTCTCGTTGAATCCGAGAAGCTCTCTAAGCGGTAAATCTGAGCCCGTGAAACCGGTTGCTGCGGGTGAGATTCAAAAATTCGAGCTCTCAAACGGTTTGCGACTGCTCGTGCGTGAAGATCATCGATTGCCGCTCGTTGGCATGGGTGCCGTGTTTCGCGGTGGCTTGCTCGCTGAGAAGCCAGAGGACAACGGCGTTACCCGTTTGATGGCGAAAGTACTGTTGAAGGGAACGAAGACGCGTACTGCCGAGCAGATTGCCAATGAGCTCGAATCCGTGGGCGGTTCCGTTTCGAGTGACGCCGGCAACAATTCCTTCAGCGTGTCAGTCGATGTCATGAAGCCCGATGTGAAATTGGGCGTGGATCTGCTATCTGACGTGTTGCTCGATGCCACTTTCCCGGAAAAAGCGGTCGCGCGCGAAACGGAAATCCAGATCGCTGCGATCCAGCAAGAGGAAGAACAATTGACCAGCGTCGCGCGCAACATCATGCGACAGGCGCTTTTTTCTCAGCATCCATACGCTTTGCGTTCAAACGGCTCGCTCGAAGCTGTGCAGCACTTGACCCAAAAAGATTTGGTCGATTTTCGCGATCGTTACGTAGTCGGGAAAAACGGAGTGATCTATGTTTTTGGCGACGTTAAAGCAGGCGAGGTAAAACAACTCGTCGAGCAAACGCTCGGAAAGATGCAACCCGGCGCGCTTGCTCTTACCGATGCAAAGCCACCCACACCGCTGAGCAAATCGGAGACTGTCGAGAGCCGCAAGGACAAGGCACAGGGGGTACTCATGATCGGCTTCCGCGGCGCGAGCCTGTCCAGCCCCGATCGCTACGCGCTCGAACTGATAGATGAGGCAAGCAGCGATCTCGGGTCGCGATTCTTCATTCGCATTCGCGAGCAAATGGGCTTGGCCTATTATGTCGGCGCTAGCGAGATGCAGGGGCTCGTACCCGGATTGTTTGCGTTTTATCTCGGAACCGATCCGCAAAAGATCGAGCCGGTGAAAGCCGCGTTCCTGGACGAGATTCACAAGCTGGCCAACGAAGGTCTTACCCCCGTGGAGTTACAGCGGGCGAAAAAGAAACTGATCGGTCAACAGGAGATCGCCAATCAAAGCAATGACGCTTTCGGTTATCACTGCGCGCTCGACGAGCTTTATGGCCTGGGCTTCAATTACTACAAGCAACTCGAGCACGACGTAAATGCCGTTACGCTCGACGACATCAAGAAAGTAGCGGCGAAATATTTTCGCGATCAACCGTATGTTTTAGCAACTGTGCGCCCACCCGAGAGGAAGTGACAGGTGACGAGTGATCAGAAAACCGTAGTATAGTTAATGATGCTCATCACTCGTCACCCATCACTCATCACTTTGTCATATGCCTGAAGTGCAAAAAACGGTTCAGACCGGCGAGCTAACCCAGCGGTTCATCGAGTTCGTAATGATGCACGCGCAAAACGCTGCGCTGTTTCTCGGCCAGATTCCAAATCCAAAGACCGGCGAAGCTGAAATCAATTTGGACCTCGCGCGGATGTTCATCGATCAACTCGAGATGATTCAGGAAAAAACGCGCGGCAACCTGACAAACGAAGAAACGATGGTCCTGCGGAACGCCCTGTCCAATTTGCAGATGACATTTGTGGAAGCATCAGGCGCGGCTCAACCGCAACGTGGCTCGCAGCCAGAAGCGTCTCAGCCCGCCCCTTCACAACCGGAACAGCCGACCTCAAGCGCACCTGAGCAATCTGCACCTCTCGCGTCATCTGAGTCTGAGACAGAATCGCGAAAGAAATTCACCAAAAGCTACGGGTCATAGCTCGATTCAACTATTCTCGCGGTGGGCCTCCATGCTCCTAAGTCCTACGTCTATACTGGAATTAGCGTCAAATTCCGTATAGCCCCCGTTAGGCTAATGAAACCACTCAATTCGACATAAAATTAAGCATACCTATGCCCATGAAAACCAGGCTTCGCTTAACGTTCATCACGATGATTTCGACGATGGTGCTTTCATCC
>QHQV01000117.1 GCA_003219945.1 Verrucomicrobiota bacterium
TTTGCTGGCGCGGTTGGCGTCGGTGTCGGATTTGGCCTGCAAAATATCGCCAGTAATTTCATCAGCGGTCTGGTCATCCTGGCGGAACGACCGATCACGATTGGAGATCGCGTCGAAGTAGCTGGGATCCTGGGCACAGTTCGGCAAATTCGTGCGCGGAGCACGGTGATTTTGACCAATGACAATATCGCCATCATTGTGCCGAACTCGAAATTCATAGATTCGCCGGTAACCAATTGGCAGTATGGCGATTCGAGTGTGCGCTTTCGTCTTCCGATTGGCGTGGCCTATGGCAGCGACGTAAACAAAGTGCGCGATGCGCTAATCGCCGCAGCACGCGAGCACTCAGCCACCCTAATTGATCCGGAGCCGACCGCGTTTCTGGAAAAATTTGGCGGTAGCACCATTGATTTCGAACTTGTTGCCTGGAGCCGTGAAATGAGCCACAGCCCGCGTCGGTTCCGCAGCGACTTGAATTACCTGATCTACAAACATCTCACCGCTGCCGGCGTTGAGATCCCAAATCCCCAACGCGACCTGCATATCCGCAGCGGAACAGTCAAAGTGGAAAACGTCACAAGCAAAGGCAACACAACCGGATCCGAGGGCTAGCATTCTTCTCATCACCAGCCGTGTCATGTTGAGCGAAGCGCTGCAACCAAGACGAAGCACGAGGCCAGGCTTTCAAACATCTCGGATTTTTGTTGTGGCAATCCGATCCAGAAGTGACCGGAGATTGAAAGCCTGGCCTCGCGGACCTTGTCCGCTGCGTTGCAGCTTCGCTTCGCTCAGAATGACACCTCTGCGAAGCTTGCAGGCGTAAACAGCCTCCTCGATCGAACCGACTTTTCCCATGCCGCACCGCCATATAGTCCAATTCGATGAGGGCGTGGCGAAAGTGTTACAACTGCGTGAGCTGCAGAATTGCGAGGCTTGGAAACGTGCGCTGCAGAATAACTGTAAAGATCATCGTTATTACGAGATCGTAGAAGAAACACTTGATTGCGGATTTGAGCATTACTATCTGGTACTTGAGACCCGCTCGGGCGAAGCGACCGCGATTCAGCCGGTGTTCTTTGTCCGGCAAAACTTAGTCGAAGGCGTGCCGGGCAAAATCCGCTCGATTCTCGACAGAGTACGTAAGGTCTTCCCGCGCTTTCTCACTATGCGCGTTTTGATGGTTGGCTGCGGAGCCGGCACGGGCGATCTGGGAGCATGCGACGAGAGAGACGAGCCATGGCTGGCAGATGCGCTGCAGGCGACTCTTCGGATCTACGCCAAGCGAAACAAAGCTTCTCTTGTCGTTTTCAAGGATTTTCCGGCGAACTATCGCTCAGCTCTCGACAGACTGCTCTCGAGTGGTTACGCGCGCATGCCGAGTATGCCGATGACGCGGCTGCCGCTCTCTTACGCAAACTGGGACGAATACTTCTGCACGCTCAGCAAGGCGACGCGGAAAGATTTGCGTCGAAAGTTTCGCAAAACCGAGCGTGCACCGAAAATCGAGATGCAGGTGCTGAACGACGTCAGGCCTTTGGTCGACGAGATTTATCCGCTGTATCTGGCCGTTCACGAGCGATCGCCATTGAAGTTTGAGACGCTGACCAAAGATTATTTCCGCGCCGTTGGTCAGCGGATGCCGGACCGTGCGCGGTTTCTTATCTGGCGACAACACGGCAAGATCGTTGCGTTTAGTTTCTGTCTCGTCTGCGGGGATGCGCTCTATGACGAATGCATCGGGCTCGATTATAGTGTCGCGCTCGATCTGCACTTATACTTTTACACGCTGCGCGACATCATCTCGTGGGCGCTGCAACAAAGGTTGAAATATTATTACAGCAACCCGCTCAATTATGAGCCGAAGCTGCATCTGGATTGCGAGTTGGTGCCGCTCGATCTGTACGTCACGCATACGAATCCACTCCTGAATCCGATTTTTCGTCGAGTGCTCAAATACCTCGGGCCGACGCGCCACGACCCAGTCTTGCAGAAGTTTCCGAACGCGGATCAGCTTTGATGGCGCAGCGATGGCGTGGTAGGGCGGGCAGTCCTCTGCACGCCGAACGCCCGGCGCGCACGGAGCGATGCGCCCTGCCGATATTTGAAAATTTGTTGCGACGAAATGACCGCGCGCTAGAAAAGCGGATGCAAAATCGGCCGTCCGGCTTCGGCAATCCATCGCTGCAACTAGGCCTGAGCGTCGTGTGCGTATTCGCCTCCGAACTCCTTTTGAAACGCGGTGCGAGCGAAGTCGCCGCGCCGAATGACGCATTTTCCTGGACCGGAATCAATGGTTTGGCGTCGCCGCTGGTGTGGTGGGCGATTGTTCTAATTATCGCAAGCTTCATCAGTTGGTTGTACGTGCTTCGCTATATCCCGCTCAGCCTTGCTTATCCGCTCTCGCGCGTGGTCGATATTCTTGTTCCGTTAGGCTGCTGGATCTTTCTCGGCGAACTGATTTCTACATTGCGTTGGTGTGGGATTGCGCTGGTGGTTTTCGGCTTGGCTTTGGTGGTAAAGCCGATCGCAAAGATGGAGGAACGGTTGTGAGTTTTCTCGCTCTACTGTTCATCCTCATTTCGCTGGTCACGTTTGTGGCAGCGCAGCTCATCCTCAAGAGAGCGATGGAATTCTCGGCGACAAACGGTATGCGTAACTCGCATTTCGTGTCGCGCGTCACCACGGGCGTCGTTCTAATGACGATTTCCTTTTTCCTGACTCTCGGGCTGCTGCAGCGCTTCGACCTGAGTTATCTTTATCCCTTCCAAGGATTGAGCGTTATCTTTATTACGATTCTCGCCGCAGTTCTCTTAAAGGAAAAACTCAGCGCACGGCTCACCATCGGTGCCCTGCTGATCACTGTTGGTATCGTGCTCGTCTCGATGAGCTAAATTGTGACGCGACCGTTTCGATTGTCCGGAGCTGGCAAGCGATGCGCTTGCCCTACAACGATCCAGTCAATAGCGGCCAGAGCTTTTCCAGAGTCGCCAAATTAGTCGCGCGTGCTTTTTCCAGGTTTGGTAGCGCGAGCTTTGGCCGGTCGAACTCAGCAGCGAAACGCTGCTTCCGACGCGCATATTTCGGCGGTGAATACGCGCCGCAAATGTCGCCACCAATGATACGGGAAGATTCGCGTAATATTCCAAGCGCCCACTCAATATCGGCCGCCGTGAAACGACCGCTTTCCCAGTTCGTCACCGCCTGTTCGATGCGCAGACAATCGAGATCGATTGTGACGTAAACATTTTCGCCGGCGAGACGTTTCGCGAATTCTTCAAAACGCTCGCGCCAAATATCACGCAAGATTGCGCCCTTACGGTGTCGATCTTTCAACGGCCGATCGTCTGCCCACGGATGGACTCCAAGAATTCCCGCGCGTTCCGCGCGACGATTACCAAAAATCCGGTGCGGCCACCAACATTCGAAATTGCCGCAGCCCCAAACACTCGCACAACGCACATTCGGAAGTTCCAACGCGCGGTTCACCCATCCGCCACACGCCCATTTAGGGGGCCGCACATCCCAATCGGGATGATTATCAAAGGAAACGAGGACCATCGGTTCGGCAACAGAACGCAATCGGAGCGCTGTCAGGTGATGAAAGTCGCCGGAGCCG
>QHQV01000118.1 GCA_003219945.1 Verrucomicrobiota bacterium
AAAGACGTCAAGGATTCGATTAAGCGCGACGAAATCGCCGCGCTCACGGCGTTGTCCGGCGATTCCGTTATCACCCGGGCGGAAGCGGCGCGACTGCGCAATGACAATCTAACCCTGCGCAAGCAATTGGAAGAGCGCGCAGCGTCACGAACGGCGTTAGAGAAGTTGCAAGGAAACGACGCCAGGAAACCCGGATCAAGGAAAGCAGGCCAAACCTATGTTGTGCAGTCGGGCGACACGCTCTTCTCGATTTCGCGAAAGTTTTATAAATCGCCGAACCGTTGGAAAGCTATCCTTGAAGCGAACAAGAAGAATGTTCGCAATCCAAAAGACCTCACAGTCGGTCAGGCGCTGGTAATTCCGTAACAATCCTATAGCCGGGATCATTGACCTCGGACCGCCCAGCTACTCAAGCGCCACCCGCATCACCAACAAAAGCTACAACGTCACTCTTGCGTTCGATCAACTCGCGTTGCCAGGGAACCAGCAAGGCCGTTGCCCGCGCGGGGTCGGCTGCGATCGCATCGAGGGCGCCGCGAGATGCGATGAAGGATCGCTCCAACCCAAGTTGCTCAGCCGCCCTGTCGCGCCGTTCCCGCAACTGATCGGCGCGGCGACGCATTTCGGCGGTCGGTCGAGAACCGGAGCGGCGCCGCATAACCGGCCACTCCGATTGCGTCGATTGTAACGCAATTTTTGCTGCTTCGCGGAAGGTCTGCCGCCGGCGAGCGGAAAAATGTCTGTAATCGGGTACGTGTCCCGAAGTGAAACTTTCCGCTGCTTTCAAGAGCTCGCGGTTCTGTAAGATGTGAAATGGCGGTCGATCTGCCATTTCCGCTTCTGCCTCCCGCCATTGCCACAGCGCGCGAAGAACTGCTCCCGCATGCGGATCGAGCGCGCCGGCTCCTCCGATGCGCCAAAGATCATCCTGGATGCGTTCGCGCTCAGCGGCGGCCAACTCGACTGCACGCCTACAAGATTGCCGAAACCAGTCGCGTCGCTGAACTCGGTCCAGCTCTTCCTCTAATTTTGCGGCAAGTGGCAACAAATAATGTACGTCGTCTAGCGCGTATTTCAGCATACGCACCGGCAGCGGTCGCAGCGCCCAATTTGCCTTTTGCGAATGTTTGTGAAGCTCGACACCGAAGAATCGCTTCACCAACGCACTCAAGCTGAATTCGCGGATTCCAAGCAACCGCGCCGCGATGACTGTGTCGAAGATTCTGCTCGCCGTGAAATGCAAGCCGCGCCGAAGCATCCGCAGATCGTAATCCGCAGCGTGCAAAATAATCTCTCTCGGTTCCAATGCGCAGCGCAGCGGCTCCAAATCGAGATTGCTCAACGGATCAACAATGAAATCGCAAACCGACTGGACAGACATTCCGAGCGAAGTCGAGGCTGCAACGCAGCCGCCAGATGCGGCGAGGCCAGACTTTCCATCCCGTAGCGCTACGTTTGACCCAGTTCCGCGGGGTCCATCGACGTTGCTCAGGATGACGGCGGACGGCACGCTCAACTGCAGCAAACAAAGTTTTTCCCGGTATGAGTGCAGGCTGTCTGCCTCAGTATCGAGCGCGACGCGATCGGCCGCCTGGATTCGCCGCATCAAATCGGCTAACTGCTGCTCCGACGCGATCACATCGTGTGAAGCAGATCTTGCGAGCGCCATCTCCCTCACCGCAATCCGCTCAAGAGCAATTCGGCGTTCGTTTTCGTCGCGTGCAGGTTATCGATAAGTTTTTCCATCGATTCAAGCGGCGGCAACGCGGCCATTGTTTTGCGCAGCATGAGCACGCGCTCCCATTCCTCTGGATGATAAAGCAATTCTTCGCGTCTCGTAGCCGAGAGCATTGGGTGAA
>QHQV01000272.1 GCA_003219945.1 Verrucomicrobiota bacterium
TTGCTGATGGTATTCAGGATGAAATTCTGACGCGCTTGTCCAAAATCGCGGATCTAAAGGTAATCTCGCGCACGTCGACGCAACATTACAAAAGTGCTCCGGAAAACGTGGCCGAGATCGCCAGGCAACTTGGGGTCGCCCACATCCTGGAAGGAAGTGTGCAAAAGAGCGGCGACGCCGTGCGTGTGAACGTGCAGCTGATTAAAGCCGCCAATGATTCCCATCTGTGGGCCGATACCTTTGATCGTAAACTGATCGACATCTTTTCGGTCGAGAGTGAGGTGGCCAAATCCATCCCCGATCAGTTGCGGGCGCGGCTCACCGGTCAGGAAGAGCAAGTCATCGCCGCCAAACCGACGGACAATCCTGAAGCTTACGATGCGTACCTGCGTGGGCTCGCTTATACCCTGAAAGCTGCCGACACAACCACCAACGCTCTTGGCGCGCAGAAATATCTTAGAGAAGCAGTGCGCTTGGATCCGAAGTTCGCGCTTGCTTGGGCGCTGCTGTCATACGTTGATGCGGCCAACTACCGCAACCAAGCTTTTCAACCAACGTTCGCGCTCCAGGAAGAGGCGCGGCAGGCAGCCGAAACCGCGCTGACTGTTCAACCCAATCTCGGCGAGGCACTGCATGCCAAGGGATATTACCACTACGCCTGCCTGAAGGATTACGACACCGCGGTGCGTTACTTTGAGCAAGCACGCCAGCTCCTGCCCAATAGCAGCCGGGTTCTTGAATCGCTGGCCTATTTGGAGCGGAGGCGAGGCCAGTGGGACCGGAGCGAGTCGTACTTCAACGAAGCCGAGTGGCTCGACCCGCGCAACCTTCACCTACTCACCCAGCACGCGATTACCTATATTCACCATCGTCGTTTACCCGAAGCACTGCGAAAGCTTGATCAGGTTCTAGATATTACGCCGGATGATCCCGATACCCTCTCGCAAAAGGCGGCTATCGCACAAGCTCAGGGCAATCTTCCGCGTGCTGCACTACTACTCGCTCCGCTCCAACCGCACGCCGACAACCCCTACGTCTTGGAAACGCAAGTTTACCAAGCGATCCTGGAGCGCCGCACCGCGCCTATAATCGCTCGACTCAAGGAAATATTAGCTAACCCTGAACCAACGTTAGGCTATATCAATGGCGAACTGCGCTTTTGGTTAGGCTGGGCGCAGGAAGTCGCCGGCGACCATTCCGCCGCCCAAGCGAGTTGGCGACAAGCGCGCAGCGAACTGGAACCCTTCCTCAAAGAACAGCCGGAAAATTCTTACCTCATTGGAGATCTCGCGCTCGTCAGTATGGGTCTCGGTGACAAAGCTGCCGCGTTGGCTCTGTCGGAGCGGGCGATGGCCGCGAATCCGATCGGGAAAGACCCCTTGACTGGTCCTTCGTCGCTCGAGATCCTCGCTCGGGTGGCGGCGCAGATGGGAGAGCCCGACCGCGCCATCGCCGCTTTACAGAAACTACTCTCGATCTCGTACGCCGGCCCTTTGGCTGGGGGCCCGCTCACTCCCGCGCTCCTCCAGCTCGATCCAATGTTCGATCCGCTCCGAAATGATCCGCGCTTCCAAAAGCTTGCCACTTCGCCTGCGCCGAAGTAGATGGCAGCTTTCGAACCAAAGGGTGTTGCTCTGAGTAGCAGTGCGGTAATCTTGCCAGATGTCCAACGAATCCCACCTGTTTTCAGACGAAATTCACATCGAGCAACTTGAGGTTTTCAGTCACATCGGAGTTCCGGAGGACGAACGCGCGAATCCGCAAAGATTGACTGTCACCATTTCGTTCTGGCCATCTCAGCCGACGCCCGACTTGGCTGACAACATTCGCCAAACCGTGAACTATTCAGCCGTTGCCGAAGAAACTAAGAACTTTGTGCGCGATCACTTGGTCAGCCTCATTGAAACACTGGCGGATCGGCTTGCTGCGCATTTGCTGAAAACTTTCCCGATTCAAAAGGTCACGATTGAAATGCGGAAATTTGTTTTGGAGGACGCAAAATATGTTTCCGTCACTGTCACCCGATCTGCTGCGTCGATTAATTAGGAACGAGCTGATCAAACGTCGGAGAGCAAATTGTAAGGGCGCTTGTACCAAGCGCCCAGGCGTTTGACACAAACCGCCGCTACAGCTTGCCGCTGAAGACAGCGGCCACTACAATTGCCAGATGAAAGGCGGTAATTGGAAAACGATCTCTAGCGAGCGGCACTTCGTCGATCGGAATCTCGAAGTTGTGACCGATCGTGTGCAATCACCCGCACGGCCAGACCCCCGGACATGGACAGTGGTCTATCGCAAAGCAGCGGTTGTAGTAGCACCGATGACGCGCGACGGCAAAATCATCTTGATTCGTCAGGAACGAATCCCGATCCGACAGGCAATTTGGGAGATGCCATCGGGTCAGATTGACGATGATAATGCCGACCAGGACAGAATTAAGGATGTCGCGCTGCGCGAACTTCGGGAAGAAACCGGCTATGAGTTAGCCCCAGGCGGAGAGCTTGTCCCGTTAGGCCATTACTTCTCTTCACCGGGATTTACGGATGAACGCGGCTATCTGTTTCTAGCTCGTTCGATTCAGCCGTGTGCGGAAGGCCCGAGCCGAGAAGAAGGCGAATCGATTCTCGATTGCCGCCAATTTACTGTTGCTGAAATTCGTCGCATGATCGCGGACAACGAGATTTGCGACGCTAACACACTCGGCATCTGCGCCACGCTCGCCGCTCGCGGTCTTCTGTCGCTAGCGCCGCGCTGAGCTTCCGGTTCGATGGCTCTCCGAGACATTTTTAAATTTCGTGATCCGCCGGAAACCGAAACGTCGAAACCGTTTCTTGAGCATCTCGAAGACTTGCGGTGGACCATCGTGAAGATGGCTCTCACCCTTGGGGTAACCATGATTGTTTGTTTCGCGTTTCGCTCGACGCTGGTGCGCATTATCCAGGCGCCGCTTAACCATCTCGGATCACAAGTCGGAACGCTCAAGGCGCTCGGGATCACAGATTCGATCGTAATTTCATTTCATCTGGCGTTTTACGCCGGGATCGTTCTCTCGTTTCCGCTGCTGCTGTATTTTCTGGCGGAATTTGTTTTGCCGGCGCTCACGGTCTTAGAAAAACGTTTTCTGTTTCCAGCGATTGTCGTCAGTTTCGCGCTGTTCCTGCTTGGTGTGCTGGTTTGCTATTTTTGGTTGCTGCCGAAAACGATTCTTTTTTTCTTTCGCGACACCCAATCGCTCGGCTGGGCGCCAACGTGGACGGTGCAGCAGTATTACTCGTTTGTTACTCGATTCACGATTGGGTTTGGTCTCGCGTTTGAATTGCCGGTCGTCGTGCTGGCGCTGGTCCGATTCGGGCTGATCACCTACCGATTTATGGCGCGCACTCGCCCCTATGCCGTCGTGCTCATCTTTATTCTGGCAACAATCATCACGCCGACGCCTGATATTCTGACTTTGGTCGCCATGGCGCTGCCGATGTGTCTGCTGTACGAAAGCTGCATCTGGATCGCATGGCTGATGGAGCGCCGCGCATCGAAGCGGATCGCCAGTTAATCGCGTGCAGCATTCCACTCAGGATATTCTCTTCAGCACGTTTGCCTTCGCTCTCGGCACGACGGTTGGCTCGTTTTTGAACGTTTGCATCTACCGCTGGCCGGTCGATCTCTCCATCAACCGGCCCCATCGATCGTTTTGTCCGCAGTGTAAACACCCTATTCCGTGGCACCACAATCTTCCATTGATCAGTTGGCTTGCGCTTGGCGGCCGATGCGCAAATTGCAGGGCAAAAATTTCGTTCCGATATTTTGCGGTGGAACTGGTTACCGCAGTTCTGTTCCTTGCGATCTGGCAAAGGTTCCCATGGCAGGTGGCGATTGCGTACTGGATTTTCGTTTCATTCCTGATCATCGGAACGTTTATCGATTTTGAGCATTTCATTATTCCGGACCGCGTAACAATCGGCGGAACAATCGCGGGGGTGGCTTGCAGCGTTGTTGTTCCAGCTTTGATGCAGACAAATTCGCGCGTCGCAGCCGGTATTCGCGCCACGCTAGCCGCGGCGCTCGGCTACGTCATTCTTTTGATCGTTCTCGAAGCGGGAAAGATTGCTTTCGGAAGAAAACGGATCGCGTTCGACGCGCCGACGCCGTTCACTTGGACAAAACACGACGACGACGCCGATTTCATCGTGGGCACTGAAGAGAGTCTGTGGAGCGAATATTTCGCCCGCGAAAAAGATCGCCTGCTGCTCCGGTGCGATGAAGTTCGGATCGACGATCGCGAATATGGAAACGTGACGCTGGATTTTCGTTACGATCGCGTGAACGCGGATGGCCACGTGCTAATGCTCGATGATGTAACGCACATTTCCGGTGTTACGCGCGAGTTGGTCATTCCGCGCGAGGCAATGGGACGCGGTGACCTGAAATTTCTTGCCGCGATCGGTGCATTCCTCGGGTGGCGCGCGGCGTTATTCAGCTTGTTTGCCGGATCACTTCTCGGTTCAGTGATCGGCTTGGTTACCCTTGTCGTCGGAAAACCTGTTTGGTCAGCCAAATTACCTTTCGGGCCTTATCTGGCATTCGGCGCACTGACCTGGATGTTTTTTGGCGAAATCGTTCTGCACTGGTACGGCACGCTGCTCCGCCCGTGATGCAATTGCATCCCCAGCCCTGAGTGCGATGAGCCTCGCGGGTTAGAGGTTGACGACACCAGATCTCGAACAAGTACTGTCAGAAATGGATTTTCCTTCCGGGCCGTGGACTGGTTTTTACAATTACGGCCGCACCACGCGCAAACATCGGATGGATCTCGTACTGACTTTCGCTGATCACACAGTTTCAGGCGAGGGAAGCGACGACATCGGCCAATTCCTTATTACTGGCCGTTTCGACGAGACAAACGGCGAGTGCTACTGGACAAAGGTTTACATCGCCGGCCACGACGTTTACTATCGCGGGTTTCGCGAGGGCAAAGGGATTTGGGGATTATGGGAATTGCCGAGCGAGTCAGGCGGCTTTCACATCTGGCCGCTTGGAGAGGGCGAAGGCGAACAGGATTATGAGAGCGCAGAAGAGCCCGCGCCAGTGGAAGCAGTTGCGGTGGAAACGCCGCCGGAGTCAACGACCCCGGCTACAGCGGCACTCGGCCCGCGCAGTATCAAAACGAGATTGATTAGCTCGCACTTACACCAGCGACGCAGTCCGCGTAAAATTTGTTTGCCAAGGCGTAAGTCGGGAACGAATCCGTCGTAAAGTTCGCGCCAGCCCGCGTTTCTTTTTCCGTAGTAGCCAGTCACCCATCTGCGGTTTGCGAGAGCCACAAGCCGGCGATTGTAAAAGTTCATCACGTTCCGGGCAAATCTGCCTCCTTTCCCAGCGAAGGGCAGATTAAGAAACGCGCATTCCGGATCGCGATAGACTGGTCGAACTAAGCCGGTGTAATAACTGCTCACATCGAGAAGCAGCGCCGCTGAGGTTAAGTCTGCGTCGCCCATGTAATAATATTTGTCCTTGTACAGACTCTCGAACCAGGAACGGTAAGTAATCGGATATTGTTGGTTGTAATGATGTAGTCGCTCGGCGACGTCTTCGCCCTTAAGGCTGAGCGCCAGCAAATCCGCCACGTAGTAGGAAGTGTAAGAACAAAAATCGAGACCCGGACTGTAAAGCGGATCGATGAATCCGGCGGCATCGCCCACCATCGCCCAACCGTCATCGCAAACTTTTTCGCTATGATACGGCAGCATCGAAAGCGCGTGCACGTCGCCTTCGATCACTTTTGCTACGGCGAAGAATTCGCGACCGACGGGGTTGTTCAGAATGTGCGCGTGCAATCGTTTTCCCAACGTTGGTCCCTCTGGAAATTTGAAAATGCGACTGTCGTAAACGATACCGGCGCTGACATCGCCGCCCTGTAACGGAATGATCCAGACCCACCAGCCGCGCCCGAAAAGATGGTTCGTGGCCCACTCGCGTCCGGTTCGACAAGAGTTCGCATAATCGGGAAAACGTTCGCGCCATTCGTAGCTGTCCCATTCTTTGACGCCGCTGAACCGCGCCCAGACCGCGTTGATCGGGTGTTCGGTATTCGGTCGAAAATATCCTAGCTTTCGCGCGAACATCGCCGCGCGACCTGTAGCATCAATAATCCAGCGGGAGGTAGCTGTGCGCTCGGCGCCATCGACAACAGCGCTTACTCTTTGCCCATTGCCGCCGTTTAGTTCAAAGCTTGTGACCTTTGCGGGGCGCCATAAATCGCAGCCCGCGTTACGGGCGAGGTGAAGCAGGTGCGAATCGAGCTTCGCGCGGTCCACTTGAAAACCAGGCAGTCGACTCTGATAACGTGTGCCGATCTCAACACAATCATCAAACGGTTGATCGGGCCGGTTTGAAAACCAGAGGCGCAATCCCTGTTTCGGCAACTGATGATGACCGAGATAATGCGTCAGACCCAAGATCCGTGTCATATAACAACTGCTCACCTCGGTAGTCGATTCACCCACCTTGCGATCGAACGCAGCTCCCTTTTCGATGATCAGGACACGCGCTTCGGGGCGTTTGCGTTTTAGCATGAGCGCGCTTGCCGCGCCGGAAAACGCGCCCCCGATGATCACGACGTCGTAATCGAAATTCATCGCTCGAAGAGGATGGCCTCTTTACCGCTCCAGAGCAAGAGCGTGAGTGACGCAGACAATCCTGTTTGCGAGCAATGTCACGATCGCCAGCGACTATTTCGATTGAGCCTTCATCGCCATGCAGCCAGGATACCTGCACCACGAAATGATTTTCACGAACGCGCGTTTGATCTTTCCCGACGGAATCTGCGACGGATTTGAAATTGTCGTGCAAGAAGGAAAAATCGCCGCGATCCGCGACCGATCCTTGGCGCACCGGAAAGACGAGGTCATTGATCTCAATGGAAATTATCTTGCGCCCGGTTTTATCGATCTTCATGTACACGGCGCGCTGGGCCGCGACACGATGGAAGCATCGGCTGAAGCGTTTCGCGCTATTTGCGATTTTCACGCGAGTGGCGGCACGACATCGCTTTTGCTCACGACAGCGACAGCGCCTCTCGACGAAATCGTCAAAGTTTTGCAAGCGGTTCGGGATTGTCGACAAGCGATCAGACCGATTGTCGGTGTTCATGTCGAAGGGCCGTTCATTTCGAAGGCGAAAGCCGGAGCACAGCGCGCCGAGTTCATTCAGGACCCATCACCGGCTGCTGTACGGCAGTTGCTCGAACACGCGGATGTGCTGAAGCGTGTAACGATCGCGGCTGAACTGCCTGGAGCTCTTGAAGCAATCGAACTGTTCCGTGCGCGTGGGATCAGCGTGAGCGGCGGACATACCGATGCCTGGGATGAAGAGGCCCGGGCGGCATTCGATCGCGGTATGCGCAGTGTGACGCACACATTTAACTGCATGTCGACCGCGCGCCGTCGCGGCGTTTATCGGGTGGCCGGTTTGCTCGAGTTTGCATTGACCGAACCAGACATCAGTTGTGAACTGATCGCCGACAGTCATCACGTTTCACCCACGCTCATGAAAATGTTGTATTCCGCGAAAGGCCCGCACGGAATCTGCCTGGTCACTGATGCAATCGCTGGTGCCGGATTGCCGGAAAGATCGCAGTTTGCGCTCTTTGGCAAGGATTGCATCGTGGAAAACGGAGTCTGTCTCTTGGTTGATCATTCAGCGCTCGCGGGCAGCGCCGCGCGTATGATCGACCTGGTGCGCATGATGGTGCGCGAGGTGAATGTTCCGTTAAATGAAGCCATCGCGATGGCGACGGAAAACCCCGCGCGCGCTATCGGTCTCAACACGAAAGGTCGTCTTAGCGTCGGAGCGGACGCCGATTTGGTTGTTCTCTCGCCGCAGTTAGATGTAGTGCGAACGTTCTGCAGCGGTGAGGTAATGTCGTCGCAGTAACACCGTGGCTTCAGCCCGGTGAACGAGAAGCGCATAGCAAACGCGAACCGTTTCAATGGTTTCTAAATGTAAGCCGTTAACACAGCTCAACTCAGGTACTGCCTAACAGACCGGGCTAAAGCCACGGTGTTACTGCTACGAGTCATAGCGACATCAAAAATTCCGCCATGTCGAGCGCTGCACGTGGGCGGCTCAGCTTGCTGATGTTGCCAGCCCACTCGCACCATTGTTTTGCCCCGTCATCGAACGCGCGCTGTACCTGCGCGGCCACTTCTCGTGGCGACTGGACAATCACACCTGAATTCGTTTCGACGATCAGCCGGGCATTGCCTTCCTCCTGGCCGGCAACGACGTGGTTGATAATCATAGGACATTTTGCAGCAATGGTTTCCTGCACTGTTGCGCCACCGGCTTTGCCAATCAGCAGATGGTTCTCATGCATCATGCGGGGAAGTTCGTCCGTCCAGCCAACGACCTTTATTGAGTGACCATCTGCGGCCGCGTCAATATCAGCCCGGAGCTCATCAGCGCGGCCGATCGTGACGGTAAGATCGAGGTCCAGTTTCGAGAGCATACGCACCAGTTCCGCCGCGCCACGTTTGGCTGCATGAATCATATACAAAACCCGCCGACTGGAATTCGTGGAAGGCAATGGCCGATCTTCAGCAAAGTCTGCAAACTTCGGGCTGACCGGAAATCCAAATATCCTGATTTTTTCGGGCTCGACGCCGCCGCTTCGTAGCACGCTCGCGCTTTGCTCGTTTGCAACGACGAAATAATCGGCCGGGCTCCGATACCAGGATGCGTTGATAGTGATCGAGTCGGTGACAACCACCACGCATTTGCAGGCTCTCTCGGCTCCCAAAATTTCCTGGAGCACATTGGCGTAAGCCGGAAAAGAGCAGACGACGATGTCCGGCTGAAAACGGTCGAGCACGGGAGCAAACTGCGCCTTCAGCCGAGTCAGTCGCCGAAACTCGGTGTTGTAATCTGTCTTGCGATCCAGCCACCGATAAACGAGTCCCCAGGCGCGTGGCGCAGAATTCACCAGCGCCAGATAGCTTCGGCGCACCAGTTCGTTGAGTCGCCCGTACGCTTCGGCAAACAGATCCCGCAATTCCACTGTAGTCTGGTCCGAAGCGATGCGAGCCAGCCCATCGCGCACTCCTCTTGCCGCGCTGTTGTGACCTTCTCCGAAACCGGCGGTCAGTATCAATATTTTCTTCTTCATCAGTCTTTAGGCGACCCGGACTACGATCAAGGCCAGAAGCAGATGGAGGTCACTCGCGAAAGCATTCGGACTTTAATGGATATTTGTGGCACGCAAAGTAAACTCCTGCCGAGATGAAATATCTCAGATTCATTTGGAGCGTTGCGCGCCGGCTGGTTTGGGAAACGGTAATGGATAACACGACTGGGCTGGCCGCGCAGATGGCTTATCTCCTTCTTTTCGCGCTGGCTCCTGGCACACTATTTTTCTGGCATCTGCTGGGCCTCTTCGGCACTGATCCTACCAAGTTGCATCGGATGTATCTTCTCTTGGAGAGCTTCATGCCGCCGGATCCAAAAGTGCACGACATTCTGGATTCTGCCATCGCGAGCGTCGTGGTAACAGGCACGAGCGGACTGCTCGCGAACGCCGGGATCATCCTTGGAATCTATTTCGGGACGATTTTCATCGCCACGGTTTCACGCTCGCTCAGCCAGATGCACGGCGTCCGGGAAGATCGTCATTGGTGGTCCAAATACATCATTTCATTTTTCATGCTTTTCTGGTTTGGCATTGTGATCGTGTTTAGCTTCAACGCCGTCGTTTTCGGCGAAAAGCTGGCCGGCATCGCAGAGGTAAATTGGCAACTCTCATTCCCGCTCCAGGCGTGGATCGCCAGGTTGAATCTGCCGCTGACCGGCGTGGCGCTGGTCGGGCTCGCGCTTGCGCTTTACCTTCTCACGCCGGAAAACTATTTGACCCTTCGTCAGGCGCTGCCGGGTGCAATTTTCTTTGCGGTTGGCTGGATCATCGCGACCAAACTTTTCCAGCTCTACGTGGCACGATATGATCGCTACAATCCCACCTATCTCGCGCTAGCATCAATCATCGTGCTGCTCACGTGGATGTATCTCACTTGTCTGCTGCTGTTGCTCGGAGGCAAATTGAACGCCATTATCCGGCGTCAACGCGAGAAAATGCGCCGCGCAGCCGAGCCTCTTGCGCCTGCGGCTGCGACGCCACTCGCCTGATAAAAGTTAGACGGTCAGAACGGTGAAACGGCGCAGTCC
>QHQV01000273.1 GCA_003219945.1 Verrucomicrobiota bacterium
GTTTAGAAAGTTCCTCAGCCGTTTCGGCCATCATGATTGGAATCGAAGCGGGCGCAGAAACAGGTCGCACTGGCCGAGGTACTTCCCAATGTGTAACCGCCTGAACTTCCACCCGGAAACGAATTCACAGTGTGCTCTCTAACACTGACATTGCGGAGTTACTCGCTCAACAGGCGGAAACCGAGACAGGCATTCTTTCGCGCGCGTTTCGTCGAGCCGCGCGCAACGCATTTCTCTGGCCGGAAGAAGTATCGGATCTTCTCGCGCAGACCCGGTCATTGACCGAGCTGCGCGGTGTCGGCCCATTTATCGAGAAACAAGTTCGGCAGTGGATCGAGAAGCCGCACCAGGCGAAAACGGTTCCCGCAATTCGCCGGGATTTTCTCTCCCTCGCTGAGGCACGGATGCTCTTCGCGGCGCGACGCGATTGGCCCACGAAGCTGCGCGGCGATTTGCAGATGCACACTCGGTGGAGCGATGGATCCGGCACAGTCGCAGAAATGGCCGATGCCGCTGTGAACCGTTCCTACGATTACATCGCTATTACCGATCACTCCAAGACGTTGAAGATTGCGGGCGGAATCGACGAGCGCGCATTGAAGCGTCAGGGAATGGAAATAGCAAAGGTCAATGCGGCACTGTCAAAATCGGCCCCGCACGTGACTGTCCTCCGCTCGATCGAAATGAATCTGAACCCGCGCGGCGAAGGCGACATGTCACCCGGCTCGCTGCGATCTTTGGATCTTGTTCTCGGCTCGTTCCATTCGGCTCTACGCACAACCGAAGATCAAACCGAGCGTTACCTCGCAGCATTGCGCAATCCACACGTTCACATCATCGGTCAC
>QHQV01000274.1 GCA_003219945.1 Verrucomicrobiota bacterium
GTAGCGTCTTGGTCGCGCTGCTGTGCCAGATCATCAGCGCGGCTCGCTTCACCATGATTTCAACTCTAGTGCGCGCTTTTTCCTTGTTCTTCTTCGTGCTCGACCACGGTTCGCCATCAAGATGTGTCGCACCAGGCGGCGACGTAATCTTGAGCTCGCGAAATTTGCGCGGCGTTAACGGGACGTGTTCCTTTCGTCCGGCCAGGTGCGCATCCACATGTTTAACGAAAACCTTTCGCTCATGCTCGCGCACCGCGACAAAGTCCAGCCGCCCATCGTCTGTTTTCGCTTTGGGAGCGAGATGCAACGCCGGGCCAGCCGAGCGGATATTCATTGCTCCCCAAAGGATGTAGCGACCGGAAATATCTTTCCCATCGATGCTCATTTTCCATGGGCGCGCGGGATAATCGAGCGCCAATTCCCGCAGGAGCGTTAGATGCGCCTTCAGTTCTTCCTCAGGCGAAGCACCCTTTGTTTCGTTGGCCTTTGCCGCGGGAAAGTAGTCAGCGAACAGCCCACCGCCGGCGGCTTCCAAAAAGTACTCCGTCTGTGATCCACTGCGTGCCATGCCGACATCGAACGGCCGGCTATTTCCGCAGTGAAGCGATTGAAGAACCTCGTCAGCAGATCCGGCGAAACCGAGGCTGCGCGCCAGATTGTTCGCCGTGCCCAGCGGCACAATCGCCAGCGGAATTCCGGTTTCTATGATTTGCCACGCAGTTTTGTGCACCGTGCCATCTCCACCGGCCGCGACAACGAGGTCCACTGGCTTTTTGAACGCCTTTTTCCAGCCGTGCTTCTTTGTCGATTGGTAGAATGCCTGATGCCCGCACCTAGTCAGGCTCGCCATTAATTGTTTCTTGCTGTGTTTACGGTCTCCCGCTTTCGGGTTATGAATCAAAAGGATTCGCATGATTTCGTCGCCAATTGAAGCGGTTGTAAAACCTAATCGGCCAAAAGCGCTCGGATACGCGTTTTGTCTGTGAAGATGCGCATTTTGGTTTCAAACGACGACGGCGTTTACAGCCCGGGGATCGCAGCGCTAGCGAAAGCAGCAAATCGGTTTGGAGAGGTGCGCATCGTCGCGCCCGATGTGGAGCAATCTTCGATGGGACATGCGATCACGGCGTCCCGACCGCTGCGCCTTAAACGCATTCACCTTGATAGCTTTGACGCGTATCGTGTCAACGGCACGCCAGCCGATTGCGTTGCGCTCGGCATGCATCGCTGGGGCCATGTTGACGTCGTTCTTTCGGGAATCAATCTCGGGTTAAACCTCGGCAATTCCTGTTGGCATTCCGGCACGCTTGCAGCGGCGAAACAGGCAGCATTGTTGGGCTCGCGTGGCATCGCGTTCAGCACAAATGTGAGCGACAGTCGTGAACCGGATTTTGCAGCGCTCGAATCTTATGTCGTGCGTGTGTTCGAACTGCTGTTGCCGATCAAAACGGTTTCTCTGGTCAATGTAAATCTGCCGGAAAAGCCGAAGGGCATCCGATGGACGCGGCAATCTGTGCGGCATTACGATGGCAAAGTCGTTCCCGACAAAGACCCGGCGGGCCGGCCGATTTTTTGGTTCACAGTCACGCCGCTCGAAGGCGCCGCGGAAGGGACGGATCGCTGGGCAGTTGAGCACGGTTGGGTATCCATCACACCGTTGCGTCTCGATCTCACAGACGAGGCAGACCTTGCTCGCGCCTTGGCTCTTTCAGATACACCAGCGACGAAGGTGTCGGGCGAACGGTGCCAACGACGCTCTTCCTCTGCCTCTTCGTCTAAATCTAAATCGTCTTCCAGAGGACAGAAGTAGAGGAAGCGGAAGAGCAACTTTCCGCAGCAGCCACGAACCTATAACCACCGGCCTATGGTCGGCCCAACGTGGTAGGGCGCGCAGTCCTCTGCCCGCCGCTTTTTTTTTATTAGCGGCACACGGATTGAAGCGCCCTTGGGGAAGACGGTCTACAGGGCGATGGCTACGGGGATTCGCTCAGGGACCTGTAAACCGCGTGAGCTGCCACTTGCGTAGAGAACCATTTTTTCAATAAAATTGTTGCTGTGTCGGGGAACCAGATCAGAGGGAAGGTTCGAATCGTATCCGAGAGTTGCCGCAGCCGATGTTTAAGAAGTTGTCCAGCAGCACTGTACTGCACGAGACCGCCGAACAATTCCACATCCTGGTGGATAGTGTCGAGGAGTACGCCATTTACCTGCTGGATTCAAACGGCAACGTGATCACGTGGAACACAGGCGCGGAGAAAATCAAAGGTTACTCTACGGAAGAAATCATCGGAAAAAACTTCGCCTCCTTCTATACAGCGGACGAGGTTGCCGCCGGCAAACCGCAACGCAATCTGCGCGAAGCGAGCCGTCGCGGATACATTCGTGATCAGGGTCTACGAGTGCGAAAAGATGGATCAACTTTCGAAGCGGAGGTTATCATCACTGCGCTTCATGATGATGCCGGGAAACTTCGCGGTTTCTCCAAAGTTACACGTGACATCACCGATCAAATACGCAGCCGGGAGTTTGAAGCGGAAAAAATTGCAGCGCAAAAAGCAAGTAAGGCGAAAGACGATTTTCTGGCAGCGCTCAGCCATGAACTGCGCACGCCGCTGACGCCTGCTTTGGCAGCAGCCACGTACCTCCAGGATAACGCGGAGAGACTTCCGCCAGAGTTCACCGAAGATATTGAGATTATAAAGCGGAACGTCCAACTGCAGGCGCGATTGATTGATGACCTGCTCGATCTCACTCGGATCGCTCGTGGCAAGCTTCATCTCGAACTGGAAGATTGCGACGCGCACACCATCATTCAAAACGCCCTCGAAACCGCAAGCTCAGCCATCGCAGCGAAACAATTGAAAGTCTCGACCACGCTCGACGCGAAACGGCACCATATCCTTGCGGATTGCATTCGGCTTCAGCAAGTGTTTTGGAACTTGATCAACAACGCGGTGAAGTTCACCGCACAGGGCGGACAGATCACGATCCGCACGTTTGATGACAAAGCTGCACGTTTTCATTTTGAAATTGCCGACACTGGGATTGGAATTGAGCCGCAGCGGTTGGCTTCCTTGTTTCAGCCATTTGAGCAGGCTGACCCTTCTGTAAGCCGACAGTTCGGCGGCCTCGGCCTCGGGCTCGCCATTTCCAAACGCCTCGTCGATCTTCACCATGGCAGAATTGAAGCCGAGAGCCTTGGCCGAAGTTTCGGCGCGACATTCAAGGTTACGCTGGACACTCTGCCACAGGGTGCGGCAGCGGTTGGCCTGAACCATCGCCTCGGCGGAAAAGCATCCAAACCGCTGCGGATACTGCTCGTGGAAGATCACCAGGACACCCGGCGCACATTATCGCGTCTACTTACCCATTTTGGTCACAACGTTGTAACGGCAGATAATGTGGAAGGCGCGATGGCCATCATGGCCTCGAACAACATCGACGCGGTGTTGTGTGACATCGGCTTGCCCGACGGGAGCGGTTACGAAGTAGCCGCACAAGCGCGGGCGACAGGGCGCATCAAGGCAATTGCGCTCACCGGCTTCGGCACCGAGCAGGATGTCCAACGTTCTAAAGAAGCCGGCTTCGATTTTCATCTGGTCAAGCCCATCAACTTCCAAGAGCTACAAACTGTTCTGGACCAGACAGGGACGTAGCTTACCTAGCGGCTACTTCACGAACGACGGTGCGCGGTTCTTCGTCGTCGCGCAGACCCTCGAATGTGGCGTGACGGAGGAGGCCGTAGTTCGTCCACTCAGTAAAACTGATTTGCGCCACGAGCTTTGGTTTGAGCCAGCATAGCTCTTTCATTTCTTCAGTGGTGATGCCTTCGCCGAAATGGCTCGTGCGGCTGCTCGGCAGATTGGCAAATGGACATTTAGTCGTTAGGTATGGCCGCATTGCTGCGAGTAGCTTCGCGCGCACATATGGGTTGAACCCCTGACGGACCTTACCCGCGAACAGTAATTTTTTTGCTTCGTAATAGCCGACCAGTACCGATTGAAAGCTTGCCGCATCGGGTTTGTAGCCGCCGATCACGAGCTCCTGGCCTTTGTTGATTTTGAATTTCAGCCACGTGGTCACTCGCGTGCCGGCGCGATAGAGCGAATTTCGCTTTTTTGCGACAATGCCTTCGAGTCCCGCCGATTCGATTGTTCGAAGAATTTCTTTAGGCGAACCGGAAAGGTTCGCGTTGTATCGCACGTCCGAGCCTTGGACGATCTTGCGTAACTTTTCCTTCCGTTCGGCCAATGGTTTTTTGGTCCAGTCTTCTCCTTCGAAGTTCAACAGATCGAAAGCGTAATAGACAATCTGCCAGTCCCGCCTGAGCGATGCTCTGTTCTGGAGCGCCTGGAACGACGGACAGCCGTTTGAATCCACCGCAACGATTTCGCCGTCAATCGACGCACTGCCCGCGTGGATCGAGCGAACCGCCTCGGCAACAGCCGGAAAATCACTCGTCAGATTTTTGTCTTTCAGTGAGAGCAGACGCGCGTTCTGGTCATGTTTCAATCCAAGCGCGCGGTAGCCGTCCCATTTCACTTCGTAAATCCATTCGTCGCCTTCTGGCAATTCGGTCACCGCTGTCGCTTTCATCGGGCTGACAAAGCGTGGCGCGGGAGGGGACCTTCGTTTGGCACGTTTTGTCTCCGAGCGGCGGCTTTCGCTCGGCCGAGGACGCCTGGAAACACGCCGCTCGTCTCTGTCGGCGATTTGTTCCATTGTTCGGCCACTCAACGCGGAAACGCCTTCGCGCTTTGCCGAAATTGTTTGCGCGTTCCTGCTTGTCTTGCGCAAAATCCATTTTGTTTTGCCGTTATCGTTAGCTGTTCGCTCGAGCGTCCATTCGCCTTTCAATTTCTTGCCGCTCAAAAACACCGAGAGCCGGCCTTTCCAGTAGTTGCCTTCGATCACTTCATACGTGCCCAGGTCCCACACCATGACCGTGCCGGCGCCGTATTCGTTAGGCGGAATCACGCCTTCAAACTCCAAATAGTCGACAGGATGATCTTCGGTTTCGAAAGCCGAATGCGTTTCGTTCGCTTTCACCGGCAAACCTTTTGGCACGGCCCACGACTTGAGCACGTCGTGCATTTCGAGACGGAGATCGTAATGCAGGTGACTTGCCGCGTGCTTCTGCACTACGAAACGACGGCGGCTTCCCTGTGCACTGCGCCGGGGACTGTGCGGTGCCGGTTCAGTCGTTCGCGCGAAATGACGTTTCGCATCGTAATCGGACAATGACTCCGGAATGCGGCGCGGCTTGGCCGGTGCCGCGGACCCAAACTCTTTCGGCAGCTTCTGTTTTAGTTTTCTCAAAGGCGCAAAGAGATCCCCTACCCGTTTCAGCCGGTGCAATGCTTCCTTCGGCTCGAAATCTAGAAGAGCGGCATCGGATTTTTTCAGTGCGGTTGCCAATTCGTTCCACCGAACGGGCATCGACACGTACGGGCGGGCACGTTTCGCGCGCAGCGAGTAAACGCCAATAGTCGTCTTGAAATCGGCGTTCTGGCTCCAGTCGATAAACACTTTGCCGACCCGCAAATTTTTCGCCATGGCGGCGACGATGTTCTCGGGATGTTTTTTCTCCAGTAACTCGGCCGTCGCGCGCGCGAAGGATTGTGTTTGATCGTATGTGACAGCCGTGTTTAGCGGCACGTAAACCTGAATGCCTTTTGATCCGGACACCTTCGCAAAACATTTTAGCTGCAGTCTTGTCAGCATGTCGCGCAAGAGAAATGACACTTCCGCGCAGTTTAGAACGTTTGCGTTCTCACCTGGATCGAGATCGAACACGATATGGGTGGGCCGTTCGATGTGCGGCACGCAATGCAGAAATGGATGCAACTCCAGTGCGGCGATGCTCGCGGCCCACATCAATGTGCGGCGGTCGTTGATGAGAATGTAAATGATGTCGGGGCCGCCTTCGTGACGCGGCACCGGAAATGTTTTCACCCAGTCGGGCGTAAAACCTGGCGCATCCTTTTCATAGAAGGCTTCGCCAAAAACACCGTCCGGGTACCGCTTCAGCGTCACCGGCCGATTGCGAACTTGCGGCAAAAGATAGGTAGCGACGCGCCGGTAGTAGTCGACCACATCGGCTTTGGTGAACTTTCCGGCTGGGTAAAGAACCTTCTCGGGATCCGAAACTGTTATTTCCGTCTTTCGACTCACCGAAAATAAAAACGATGCGAGACGGCCAGGTGCGCGTCCGTTAGGCAAACCGCGCGGTCAGCGTGCTGTGTACAAGTAGGCGGCCATGTCCAATGCATCCTGATCAGTCACACCTTGTTCCGGCATTGCCGTGTGCGGGTTGACCTTGCGCGGATGTTGGATCCAGGATCGCAAATTATCCGGCGTATTTTCGAGCATTCCGGCGAGATAACTTCGCTGTGAAATCCCAATCAGCGGCGGCGCGGTGAGCGAATTCGAACCGTACACACCCGGAATGGTGTGACACGCCACACAGCCATAACTGGTCAGCGCAGTTTTGCCGCGGTCCGGGTTGCCGTTCGTCAACAGTCGCGACTGTTTGCTGGCTTTATCGCTACACGCGCTCAGTGTGAGCACTGCTATAAGACCACACTTTGTTATTGGATGCTTCATGAGAACCGCTCGATTGCACTGTTGTGCTCGGCGGAGTTCGCGCCGCTGGTAACCGCGAGCTCAAACGTTCGTGCGCGCATTTCCGATTCGCGTAACCAGCCTGCAAATAGCGCGAGACCCGCAGCGATGTAAACGAGACCTGCCGGAATCCACATGATCAATCCGCCAATCTGCTGATCTTCAAGCGGCGTTAACCCCCAGGCGGCCGTACGCTCGGCATATCCTGGATACCAAACGGAATTTGCGAAGGTCAGTAGCGCGCCTAGCAAACCGCTGTGCAACGCGGTCGTGAACATGTATAGCACCGCAAGTCCAAACCCGAGCGCCCGCTTCCGGCCGTGAATCACGGCCCACCAGAAGAGCAACGCAGAAAATAGAAAGCTGGCGTGTTGCAACGCGTGAATTGATTCGTTCTCGAGTGTCGCTTCGAATAACGCCGGCGCGTGCCACGCCCAAAGGACCACCGCATGAATAATCCAGGCGACTACGGGATTCGAAATAGTTCGCCACGTTGTTTCCCACGCTCCGACTTTGCTCCAGCGCGCCAGCGTGATCGCCCACGACCTCGGTAGCGCCCAGAGAAATGGCACAACTGGCCGGCCAAGCACGAGCAGTGGCGCGGCGGCAAGCATCAGTAATTCGTGTTGCGTCATGTGCGCGGAGAACAACACACTTCCCCACGCATGCACGGGCGAGACGAGTGCCAACACAAGCGCCGCCCAGCCCAGTGCGAAGTAAACAATGTTTGATTTGCGAACTGACTTGGGGGAAGCTCGCCGCAACCGAAACACGCCTAACGAGTAAAGAACAGCAGATGCAACAATCGGAATAATCACGCCCGGCTCAAACGTCCAAGCGCGCAGCAGTTCGCTCGTGTTTTGTGGGCCGGCGATTTCAATCTCATGAGCGGACACTTGGGTTACGAGCGCGACCAGAAGCGGGAGCATGAGCAGGAACAGTTTCATGGGATCAGATGGGACACGGCGAATGCATTGCGGCAGCGAGCACCTGGGCAAGCACGACCAGCAGAAACAGCGACATGGACATCAACGACAACACCGCCATGAAGTGCCGTACGAACTTGATCCGCGGCGGGGAACCCGCGACTGGTGAGCGGCCGTTCCACCCCAAAACTCCGCAGCCAACGATCGCCGCCCCGAAAGCAATTGATACCACAAGGAGCACGATTCTGCTGTGCGCGACACAAACCGGAAGGACGAGTGAATAGATAATCTCAAACTGCGTAAGCCACAGAACCGGCGGACCGAGGATCCCCAGCCATAGCGCGAAATCCCGCAGCGGCCGGTCAGTTGCGGCAAGCTCGGCTTCAAAGCCACCGTGGTCCGAAGTAGACGATTGCATAAAGCGGAATCCAAACGCCGGCGATCCAGTACCAGTACGCAGCGCCAACCCGCACATCGCGTGCGTGTCTGATATCTAGTCCTTTCAACCACACCCAGAGAGTCATCAGAAGATTTTCCGCCGTGCCGGTAATCAGATGCAGCAGGTGCATACCGAGCACGGTCCAAATGACCGCCGAATATGCGTTGTCGTCCCAGCGAAACTTCAAGCCACTGAATTCGAAAAATCTCAGCGCAATCGTGCCGAGTCCGATCAACACCATTGCCGTCATCCCGAGTCGCACGGTGCGCAGATCCATCCGCAAACAGGCGCGATCGACAATAAACATCGGCACACAGCTTGCGATCAGCACCAGCAGGTTGGCCGTGGCGAAGCCGAGGTCCGGGTCGGTCCGATAAAGTGCAACATCAGAACGAACTGGCGGCCAGTTCGTGAAATTCATTCGCAAATAAAAATAGGTGCCGACCAGCAACGCGAACATCGTTGTCTCGATGAACAGCATGAACAGGTTGCCCCACCAGATCGGCGACGTGTGATCCTCAACCGCAGCCGGCAATTTCGAAACGTCTATGACTGCCGTGTTCATGCTTGCGCGGCGAGACTCGTTTGCGCGGCGGATATCTGTGGCTTCGGCTTCGCGGCTTCGACAATGAATTTCGGTTCGTTGCCGCGCCAGAACCAGGCGTAGAGCACGATGAGCGAGAAAAACATGCCCGCAGGAATCGCCCAGGGCGTGAAGATGACGAACGTCATCGTGAGGCCGACCACGATTGCGAGCGCCAGTGGCCAGATGGAATCGGTCGCAAGTTCGTACCGATGCTCAGGCACCGCATCGATGACCGTGGTGTTCAACACTTCGCGTTTTTCCGTACTCAATCCAACCACGACTGGCTTTTCCTCCGGCGAATGCCACAGCGGCTCGGCATCAGAGACGCTCGGAAGATTGTAAAAATTATAGGCCGGCGGCGGAGACCCTGTTGCCCATTCCAAACTCGGCGCTAGCCATGGGTTCGCGTCGGTAAACGCACTGCGCCCTAGGGCAATCGCGACGTTGATGACGAACAGAAGAACGCTCACACCGATAATACCTGCCCCGATGGTGGCGAGCAGATTCAAATTTCCCCAGCCGGTCTCCGCCACGTATGTGTAAATGCGGCGAGTCATTCCGTGCAGTCCCAGGATGTGCATCGGGAAAAACGTGAGGTTGAACCCGGCGAACAGCGTCCAGAAATTCCATTTGCCTAACGACTCATTCAGCATTCGCCCGGTCCACTTTGGAAACCAGTAGTAGAGCGCACCGAACAACGGAAAAACTGCGCCGCCAATTAGCACGTAATGGAAATGCGCGACCACGAAGTAGGTGTCGTGCATTTGCAAATCGAGCGGCACCGAGGCGAGCATTACGCCGGTCAGTCCGCCGAGCACGAACAGCAAAATGAATCCGCAAACGAAAAGAAGTGGCACTCGAAGCCTCGGGCGTCCGGTCCAAAGCGTGATGATCCAACAAAAGATTTGTATCCCGCTCGGGATCGCGATCATCATGCTCGCCGCGCTGAAGAAGCTTCGCCCGAGCAATGGAATCGGCGTTGCAAACATGTGGTGCACCCATAAGCCGAAACCGATGAATGCCGTCGCGATGAGCGAAAGCACCATCACCGGATAACCGAAAACGCGCCGGCCGGAAAACGTCTCAACAATCATCGATACCATTCCGGTCGCCGGGATGAAAATGATGTAAACCTCGGGATGGCCGAAGAACCAAAAGAGGTGTTGATACAGCAGCGAGTCGCCGCCTTCGGCCGCATTAAAAAAATGCGTGTTCACGTGCGCGAGCCGATCCATCGCCAGGTAGCCGCTTACCAGCATCACTGCCGGCATGGCGAAAATGATCATAAACGACGTGACCACCTGCGCCCACACGAAGAGCGGTATGCGATTCAGGGACATACCTGGGGCACGCTGCTTGAAAACCGTCGTGAGGGTCACGACTGCACCCGCCAAGGCAGAAATTTCTGTCAGAGTGATCATATCGGCCCAGATATCGACGCGATGACCCGGCGAATAGTCCGGACCAGA
This sequence comes from Verrucomicrobiota bacterium, assembly GCA_003219945.1. Classification (GTDB taxonomy): domain Bacteria; phylum Verrucomicrobiota; class Verrucomicrobiia; order Chthoniobacterales; family UBA10450; genus Udaeobacter. The sequence goes on from QHQV01000274.1 coordinate 10,045, forward strand.
TAGCGGGGTGTAAGCAAACCAGCCCGCATCCGCGCCAGCGTTTACGAGCAAACCGCCCCAGAGCAGCAAGCCTCCCGCGAGAAACGCGTAGTAGCCAAAAGCATTCAGGCGCGGGAAGGCCGCGTTGCGCGTCCCGACCATGAGCGGCACAAAGTAAAGCCCAAGACCTTCCATAATCGGCACCGCGAAGAGGAACATCATCGTCGTGCCGTGGACGGTGAAAAATTGGTTGTATAAGTCCGGGCCAAGAAAATGATTTTCCGGAAACGCGAGCTGAATGCGCATCGCTGCTGCCAGCAACCCGGCGAGCCCGAAGAAAATGAACGCCGTCACGATGTAGCGACGCCCGATGTCCTTGTGATTGGTGCTGCAAAGCCAGCCGATTAATCCAGGCGGTCGCGTCCAAAGCGCTGACAGCGCGCGCTCTGCCTGCTCGTTAGGCGCAGATAAACTTGAGACTGGCGCATGTGAGACGTTCATGATGACATCGTCTTCTCTGGGGAGCGCACGCGTCTCGCGTGCTGGTTTGGGCGTCGCGCCGAAACAATCTCTTTAACACGCGTCGCGTGACGCCGAGACGCAGACCCAGCAAAAGTTCGCGATCGCGAGGACGCGCTCGCCAGCACGCGAGACGCGTGCGCTCCCCAATCGAATTGCTCGCGGCGTGTCATTTCAAGCTCTCCAGATAATCCAGCAGCGAGTTGAGATCGTCGGAAGACAGCTGATTCGGCGGCATGCGAACTCCGGGCTTCAGCGCTGATGCATTCAAAATCCAGCCAGCCAAATAACCGCGGGTGTTCGG
>QHQV01000119.1 GCA_003219945.1 Verrucomicrobiota bacterium
GGTGATTATGTTTTGCGTCATTCCACCCAGGTGCTTTGCCCTGCCAGTTACGCAACCTTTGTTTTGTTTGCGGGTCGAGTCGCTGCCTGTTGGCGGCATTCTGTCGCGACCAAGCCCTGCCGGGCCGGGTTGCACCCTTTGCAGTTGTGCCAGCGCGTTGCTGGGTGCTGGATTTACGCGCAAAGCCAACGCCAGATTGATCACGGGGAACGTAGTAAGTTCCAGACCGATTTGGAGACCGTGCAAACTGCTTGGAAGCGGTTCTATTTTGCGATCTCGCGCTAGAACCATAAACCTGCCCTCCGGTCGAGCTTCGCGGTGCATAGCTACCGTAGCGTTCCGTTGAGATTCCGGATGAGTAGGACCTTGTCGCATACGTGCCAGCTGGTCGGCTGATCCAGCTCCGCTGTAGCCGCGACCGCCTCCACTAAAATTGGCACCACCGCTGAAACCAGCATGTGATGGCGACAAACCTATTGTCATATTGTGGAAGTGGCCGGAACCCATCCCGAAGGTGAAGTCCAAGCCGCCGGCGTTTGTGTAGGTACCTGCTGCCGTCGCTGTCGATGCCAAGCATGCGGAAGATGCACAGATGAATACCGCTAGGTGATCGTGCGCTCGATGCCAAACCTTTGCCATTTTCTCAGCTAAAGCTCCTTGAGCACGCGTCGCGCTTTTTCCACATCCGATGGCCGCAGGATGATCAGACCTCTTTCCGCTCCGCGTCCGGCTGCGAGATAGGTGTATTCAATGTTCACCTCGGCTTCGGCGAGGCGTTCGGCGATTTTACCCAGAACACCGGGCTCGCTAGCGGTCTCGATGGTGAGCACGTCCGTTTCAAGCGCCAGCACTCCGGCTTCGCCTAAAAGCATGAGCGCCTTCGTGGGATCACTCACCACCATTCGCACAACGGTATGATCGACGGTGTCGGAGGTAGCAAGCGCGTAAATGCTGATTCCGGCGTTGGCTAGCGCATCACATACACGCGCTAGCGCGCCCGGACGATTAGCAAGGAAAACAGCCAGTTGCGTTGCTGTTTCGACAGAGAGCTTGGGATGTGCGTTCATGGTGCTTGCAAACTGATGCGTGGGAGCGCTTCTGACAACTCAGGAAATCATCTCGCCAGAATAGAGATATCGCTAATTGAACGTCTAACAGGAGATCAATGAACTCGGCCTCTTTGTGCGATGTTGGCATCGGCGTTCTGAAGTAAAGTTGAATAGAATTTCCGACGGATGGCCACACTTCCCCAACCCGCTTCTGTTAAGTCTGCACCGCCCAGGCGAACCATCGGTTTCGTGACTGCGTGCTCGATCGTGATCGCCAACATCATCGGCACCGGGATCTTCACGAGCCTTGGCTTTCAACTAAATGATATTGGGTCTGGATTCGCGCTGCTGATGCTCTGGGTCATCGGTGGAATTGCCGCACTCTGTGGCGCGCTCTGTTACGGTGAACTCGCCGCTGCACTGCCGCGTTCCGGAGGCGAATACCATTTTCTCTCGAAAATCTATCATCCGGCGGTCGGCTTCATGGGCGGATTCGTGTCTGCGACGGTTGGATTTGCAGCGCCCGTTGCGCTCGCTGCGATGGCGTTTGGACATTATTTCAACGGAGTTTTCAGCGTCGGTTCGCCGGTTGTTCTATCGTACGTGGTTGTTTGGATAGTCACGATCTTTCATCTGCGGAATCTGCAAGTCGGGAGCGCGTTCCAGAATGTTTCGACGCTCGTGAAATTGCTTCTTATCGGCGCGCTGATCGGGGCTGGGTTCTTTATCCCATCAAAACAACCGATCAGTTTCTCGCCTGCCCCCGGCGACAAAGCCGCGATCCTCAGCGGCGCGTTCGCCGTCGCACTGGTTTATGTGATGTACTCGTACTCAGGGTGGAATGCGTCAGCGTATATCAGCAGCGAGATCAAACGACCTGAGAAAAATGTACCGCGCTCACTGCTCGCCGGCACCAGCACGGTGATCGTGATTTATGTGCTGCTTAACGCCATCTTTCTCGCGACTACGCCTGCTGAAGAATTAAAAGGCCAGCTCGAAGTCGCATTGGTCGCAGGTAAGCACATTTTTGGCGAAAACGGCGGGCGATTTGCCGGCGCTATCATTTGTCTCGGCCTAGTTGCTGCGATCAGTTCGATGACGTGGATTGGACCACGCGTGACCATGTCGATGGGCGAAGATCATTGGTTGCTGCGATGGCTCGGCGGCAAAAATGAACATGGGATCCCGATAAATGCCATTCTCCTGCAACTGCTATTCGTGAACCTACTTTTACTCACTCAACGCTTCGAAGATGTGGTCCGCTACACGCAATTCAGTTTGCTGCTTTGCTCGTTCCTTGCTGTGCTCGGCGTGATCGTGCTTCGTTTCACGAATCCCGAACTTGAGCGACCATACCGGGTTTGGCTTTACCCCATTCCTCCGGTTGTGTTTTCGGTAATCACGATTTGGATGATGTTTTATTTATTGCGGGTGCATACTGCGGAATCGGTAGCCGGCCTGGCAACGGCGCTGTTGGGGTTATTGCTCTATTTTTGCGCGCAAAAACGACATGATCGCTCGAGATGAAAACAGATTGCACCGCTCTATCGATAG
>QHQV01000120.1 GCA_003219945.1 Verrucomicrobiota bacterium
GATTTTTTGCACGGCGGGATGATCTGCGACATCGACTGCGTACGCTTTTGCCGATTCACTCTGAAGACCGTTAATTTCATCAGCAATCTTTTTTGCGTTTTCCTCCGTCCGACTCACGCACGCCACACGCGCGCCTTCACTGGCGAAGCGTAAAGCAATCGCGCGTCCGATACCTCGTCCTGCTCCGGTTACAACTGCAACTTGACGTTCAAATCTCATGTCGCTGTCCACTTGTAACCACTAAATGCCACGAATAAACATCAATTTGGTACGACGATCACCCCCCGTGAGCGCCACCAGCGGCCGGCAGATGACTGCGCGCCCTACCAAGCCGTACGAAATCTCGTTGCTCCTTATTCCACCGCTCCGTAACGGCGCTGGCGGCTGCCAAATTCTTCGACTGCGGCGAATAGATCTTGCTTTTTGAAGTCAGGCCACAGCTTTGGCGTGATGTACATCTCTGTATAGGAAGTTTGCCAGAGCAGAAAATTCGAGAGGCGCATTTCGCCGGACGTGCGAATAAGGAGATCGGGATCAGGATAGTACCGCGTGTAAAGATGTTTGCTGAACATAGCTACATCGATCATCGCCCTGTCGATGTGCCCCAGTTCGATGGCGCGAAACAAACTTTTGATCCCGTCGATAATCTCCAGTCGGCCGCCATAACTAAGTGCCAGGATGAGCGTGAGACCAGTGTTCCCGGAGGTTTGCTCGATACTCCTGTGAAGTTGTTCCTGGGCACTCTGCGGCAGATCAGTTAACCGGCCAATCGCCTGAAGCCGCACATTCTTCTCGACCAATTCCGGCGTTTTCTCCTTTAAAAATTTTTCCAGCAAACG
>QHQV01000122.1 GCA_003219945.1 Verrucomicrobiota bacterium
AACGCCGACGTTGAAAGAAAAGCAACGCACCCACCGCGATCACCACGACGATGAGCACCAGAAGAAGTATTGCCGTCGTATTCACCCGTTGTTGCTGGCGTTGTGATTTCCAGCGCCACCCCTAAAAACGATTCGGAATTCGGCACGCGTCTGCGTTCATCCAATTATCTTCACTATCCTAAGAAGAGCATTCCGATGCTTGATCACCGCGATGGAGTGAAGGTCATCGCCCGCCGACGCGGCGGGCAAACTTCACTTCGCGCCGAGTTGGTTCGTGTTGCAGTCAGTCCAAAAAAGCGGCCGATCAGGTGCCCCGCCGCCGAACTTGTAATGAGGAGGAGTTAAAACGGGGATTAGCTATGCAAAGACGTCCCGCAGTAAGCTCGGTCTGGGAAAGAATGGCCGGCGTAATCAGTCCGCGCGATCCCGACCGCGGCTTTCGCGGATCCATTTGAG
>QHQV01000121.1 GCA_003219945.1 Verrucomicrobiota bacterium
AATCTCGATCGCCGGTTGATCAGTTTTTGTTTCCATGTTCATCCCACTTTCTCGGTGTGTGTTGCTGGTTTTCCTGTCTGCAATAATTCTTCGAAGAGCGAGCGATAATGGACCATCGCCTGCCGAATATCTTCTGTTGTCGCTTTGCCGGCGTTGTTGCGCATCGCAATCTCGCGCGCCGCGCGATAATTGCTTACGACCTCTGGGTGATCCACAGAAATATCTCCCGCCCGCTGCTCGAAATCTCCCACTGGATAACCACGGGTCTGCATCAGCTCCTTCACCAAAATGTCGGCGTC
>QHQV01000123.1 GCA_003219945.1 Verrucomicrobiota bacterium
GCCGCGTGGACGGCGCTTTTTGAGAGTCCGGTTGCATCAGCGATCGTCCGCACACTGGCGGTAATGCGGCGCCATTTGTTTCGTGCGGCCTCGCCGTACAGATGGAGATAAACCATAAACGCGGCGGGCTTTTGATCGTGCCCGATCAAATCGCGCATTAGCACATCGAGGACATAATCGTCGATCGGCACGGTGCGTTTGAAACGAGGCACAGGGGAAAAATGAAGTAAAAAGGCAGAAGGAAGAAGTGAATTCCATAGCCTATACCGATAAACGGACAGCGGTTTCTCTCGTAGAAATGCGATCGCTTGTGGACGACTCGAGGTCAATCCAATTAGCTTCAGCGCATCATGATCAAGCAAATCAAATTCGTCAGCATTCCCGTGCGCGACCAGAACCGCGCGCTCGATTTTTACACAGACAAGCTCGGGTTCACAATCATTACGGATCAACCTTTCGATGAGAAGCAGCGCTGGATTGAGTTGCGAATTCCGAAAGCCGAGACACGCGTGGTGTTGTTTACGGCAGAGGGAGAGGAAAAACGGATCGGCTCGTTTATGAACATGTCATATACCTCCGACGACATCGGCAAAACGTACGAGGAATTGAAAAAGCGCGGCGTGGAATTCGAAGGTCCACCACAAAAACAGCCGTGGGGCACCTATGCGATGTTTAAGGACAGCGAAGGAAACAGGTTCGTTCTTTCATCTGACTGAATCTTTGTGAGCAGTTATTAGTGACGCTCGAGAGCGAGCACCACAGCTTTTTCGTATCCATGCCGCGGAGATCAAAGAAATCGCCGTCGGTAGGGCGGGCAGTCCTCTGCACGCCGAAAGTGTGGCGCCCACAGGAGTGGTCGCCCTACCTGAAGATCTGCGGCTGACACAGCCGCCTCTGCAGTCAGAGTCGGCGCGCCCGGCGGTCGCGCCCGACCACCCGCTATTTCTTGCCGGCGCGGGTGTAGGCGATTTCCATCGTTTTCTTTTCCTGACCGCCATGGGTTTCGTACCACTCCATCATCATGTGATCTTTGTCGGTCATCTTTAGCACCTCCCGAACGGGCGTTTTCATTCCGGGCATCATTTCCATTTCGCTGGAAAACGTGAACGTCTTGCTTGCTGGATCGTACGTGCCCTCGGAGTACTGAATGCCGGTGCCCATGTTGTCGATCCACGAACTAACGAATTTTTTCTTCACGTTGTCGTAGCCCTCAATGGCCATGCCTTTGAATTGCATGTCCTTCATTTTGCCATCTTCTCCAGGCATCTGCAGTTTGCCGGTCACATCCATCGTGAAGTAACGGCCGCCCATTGCGCTCTTGCGACTGGCGGTGCCTTTGGATTGCTGCGGCTGCGCGTTGGGGTCGGGGCTCATCCACATCTTGATTGTGTAATTCCAGCTGCCGTTCATGTCCGCAAGCAGCTTGTGATTTTCGTTGAGCTTCGACATCTCCATCATCTGCTTCATCATTTCCTCAGGATTAGGCTGGCCCGTTGCGGTTGCCGGCTGGGCCGCAGTTGCACCTGTGGCAGTGGCGGGTGATGTGGCGGGACTTTGCGCAAATGAGGAACTCGCGATGAGTGTCGCGAACACAGCTGTGACTAATGACATCAAGGTTTTCATGACCCGCATCTTGCCAGTGACTGATGGTTCGTGGCAAGCGCCAATTAGCCGCCGCAAGATGCGTGTTTCAGTTGATAAGAAACGGTTTGTAAAACAATCCGACCGTCGCGGATGACAAACGTATCCACACCGAGGTCGACATTCGCGCTTGCTGATTGCGCGCTCCAATGCAGCAAGGC
>QHQV01000124.1 GCA_003219945.1 Verrucomicrobiota bacterium
CGCCAGCCACGGCGCAGCGAGAAAGCGCATTTTCGAGCCGAGATGCCCGGCTTGTTTCACCCGATATTGAAAATCGCGCGAGGTTTCCTTGTCGAAAAAGATAACCAGCTCGCCTGCCGCCACGCCATTTTTCGTCCCGCCAAAGCTGAGGATATCTACCCCCGCTTCCCAAGTGACCGTTTTCGGCGCGCAGCCAAGCGACGCGACGGCATTGGCAAAGCGCGCGCCATCCATATGAAGGAACATTCTGTGCGACCGCGCAAAAGCGCCAATCGCCTCGACTTCATCCGGCGTGCAAACCGTTCCGAGCTCCGTCGCCTGTGCGATGCTGATGGCGTGCATCATGTGCCCGTGCAACTCCACTTGTTGCGCGAGAAGTTTTTCTGCCTCGCCCAAGTCGATCTTTCCGTCGTTGCTTTTCGTTAAAAACAATTTGGCTCCTCGTGTATAAAACTCCGTAGCACCGCCTTCATCGGTCTGGATGTGGGCACGCTCGTGACAGATTACGCCGTGAAAAGGTTGGCAAAGCTGGGCGAGACCAAGCGCGTTTGCCGCAGTACCGGTAAACACAAAATAAACATCGCAATCGACTTCGAAAATTTGCCGGATGCGTTCGCAAACCTCCGCGGTCCATTCGTCATCTCCGTAAGAGGCTGCATAACTGGCATTCGCTTGCTCTAGAGCTGTCCACCCCTCGGGACAGATCGCCGCGGTGTTGTCACTGGCAAACTGATGACGAATCGTGTCGGCGCGCATCGGGCCTCTATTACGCGAGTTTTATCGACTGACAATCAGTACAAAGAGATTGCCTGACAGCGGAGCCCTGGGCCTCCGAATCTGCCAGGCAAATCCCTCATCTATTTGCTCCTCGAATTGCGTACAGCAGTTTCATTTTCTATTTCGAAAAGAGAGCGTCGGATGAGCGTGTTTCCAGTAAATTTTTGCAGCTTTGATGGTTTTCGTTGCATTTTGCCTAACGCGCGGGGGCAGACTAACCTTCGCGAATGAGATCGCTCCAGAGCGACGTCGAGCAGCGCGGCACGCGTATTTTTGAGCTGGTCGACAAACATCCGGAACGACTTTTCAGCAAGGCCGGCTTTTATCAGCGCCTTATGGCGCTCTCGATGCATGACGAGCGATTCAAGACGCAATTGTTTCGCTTTGTTGCCGTCCTGCCGTCACTCCGTCGACCAAGTGAGATTATTCAGCATCTCGAAGAATATTTCAGCGATAGCAACGATGGTTTTTCCCCGCTTGTTGGCATGGGAGTTCGTGTGGCGCGCCTCGTTCCGTGGATCAGCGCTCCCGTCCTGCGATGGAACGTTTCAGAAATGGCTCGCCAGTTTATTGCCGGACGAAATGCGCATGACGTCATCGCGATATTGCGCAAGCGGCAGGCACAAAAAATCGGCTTCACCGTAGATGTTCTGGGCGAAGCTGTTGTGAGCGAAGCCGAGACGGATGGGTATGCAGCGCTTTACGGGGACTTACTGGAGAAACTGGCACACGAAACGAGAGACTGGACCGACCCGCTCGGGAAAAACGCGGAACTTTTCCCGATCGTAAATCTGTCAGTCAAGGTTTCAGCGCTGTATTCGCAAATCAGTCCGGCTGCTCCGGCGGATGCGATTGCCCATCTCAGCACTAAGCTCCGGCCGCTTCTCCGCCGCGCGCGCGAGCTAGGCGCGTTTATCAATTTCGACATGGAGAGTTACGCGCTGAAAAATACGACTCTCGAGCTGTTCAAAACTATTTTGACCGAGCCGGAGTTCAAAGATTGGCCGCGTTCCGGGATTGTTATTCAAGCGTACTTGCGAGATTCAGAGGCCGACCTCCGCGACCTGATCGAGTGGGGCCGTGCACGTGGTACTCGCTTCGCAGTCCGGCTGGTGAAAGGTGCATACTGGGATTACGAGACAACGAAATCGGGCCAGAACGGATCAAATCCTCCGGTGTTTCTTCAAAAGCCCGAGAGCGATGCGAATTTCGAAAAGCTTACGCGCGTGCTTCTCGAAAATAATTCCGTCGTTACGCCTGCTTTCGGGTCGCATAACGTCCGCAGCATCGCGCATGCGCAAGCAGTCGCTGATGAGCTTGGCATTGATCGCAGCCGATTCGAGTTCCAACTGCTTTACGGCATGGCAGGCCCGATCAAGCGCGCGCTGGTGGAAATGGGATACCGCGTTCGGGAATATTGCCCGATCGGCGAGTTGCTGCCGGGCATGGCTTATCTGGTTCGCCGCCTCCTCGAGAATACGTCGAACGAAGGATTTTTGCGGGCAAAATTTGCCGAGAACGTGCCCGCGAAAGAATTGCTGCGCAATCCAAGAGAGCTAATCAAGCAGGCTATAACCGGGATTGGTGACCCTGAGGAGCTCAGTGGATCGAATCACAAAAATGGCACTTCACTTCACGCGACAGCTGGCCATAGTTTCCGAAACGCCCCGCTTGTGAGTTTCATTTACAAAGACAACCAGGACAAAATGCAGAGCGCATTGCGCGAAGTGCGAAAGCGCTTGGGCGAAAAACATCCGTTATACATCGGAGGGGAAAAGATTTGGACCGATAATCTGACTCCCTCGGTCAATCCAGCCGAGCCAACCGAGATCGTCGGCTACGGAACGGAAGCAGGCGTCGATGAAGCCGAGCGTGCCGTTAAAGCTGCGCGCGCGGCATTCGAAAAATGGAGATGGACGTCGTTCGAGGAGCGGGCGCAGTTGCTGGAACGCGCGGCCGATATCCTGGAACGCAGGCGCTACGAACTCTCGGCAGTAGAAGTTTTCGAAGTCGGAAAGCCATGGTCCGAAGCCGACGGCGATATCCGCGAAGCGATCGACTTCTGCACCTTCTACGCCCAGCAAATGCGGCGACTCGGACGCCCCAAGCTTACGCAACA
>QHQV01000125.1 GCA_003219945.1 Verrucomicrobiota bacterium
TCCAGTTTCCAGTGATCATTGACCATGTAGGAAATACCTGCCGCCGATAAAATATTGAACGTGAAATCCTGCCCCTGGGCGCCCGGAATATTTGCGTGGCTGTCGATCCACCCTCCGCCTACTCCGCCGGAAATATACGGAGCAAACCTGCTGCGCCTTGGCACGAAATTGTAGCGAAAGCCGAGATTAAATCCGAAATAGTAGTTCTCGATGCCGCGAAAAATCGGCTCTCCCATGACGCTCACATAAAATTGATGGTAACCGCGCAGCCACGTGTCGCTGTCTACCACTCCCCAACGAATCCGCCCCGTCAGGAATTCTGCTCCGATTTCGTAGCCGGCAGGGGCATTGATCGCGCCTAACAAATAGCCGGACTCAATTGCGAAATCGAATCGCTGGGGATTAAAGTCGCTGCGGACGGATTCAATCTGAGTTTCCGGCGTGCCGGCGAAGAGCCGGAAGCAAACGCTGACAAACAGCAGGACAGCGCATGCATGAGCGTATTTCATTCGCGCGCTACGATAGGAACCCTTGATCGGATTGCAATTTCCTCTAGCCGCGGTCCCTTCGCGTCGAAGTCACAGCAACACGCATTGGCGCTAGAGACGGCCGCTACAGAATTGAGCGAGATCCGCAGGGAGCGCGCTGGTCCATTCGCGCTCGCCGTCGATGGCTAGTTTCGACGAGTGCAAAGCATGTCGTGGCAAAAGGAGTTTCTGCTCGAGCTCATGAATCCATCCAGCTTCGATGAAACGCAGGTACAACTGCTCATCGGGGCCATAGATTTTATCGCCTACGATTGGATGCCCGATCGAGGCGAGATGCAACCGAATCTGGTGAGTGCGTCCGGTCTGCGGAATCGCGCGAATGATGCTGAACCGATCGTCGGACGAGGACGGTTTTCTGATCCTCCGTTCAACAAAAAATTCCGTTTGTGCTGGTGCGCCCGCAGAGTGAATCATTTGTTTCAGCCAGATCACAGAGTGTTGGTGTTTGCTCTGACGATCTAACGGCGCATCAACCATTGTGTGTGCCCATTGCGGCCAGCCCCAAACAATTGCGAGATATTCTTTTCCCAATGAGTGTCGTTGCATCAAGAGCCCAAAGTGACGTGCGGCGGCGGCGGTTTTCGCAACCAGCACCAGACCGCTCGTCTCGCGATCGAGTCTGTTCACGATTGAAACCTGTCCGCCGCTTGCGATTTCGAATGCGAGCAGCTCTCGTAATTGCTTCCACAGTGTGGGTGCGTCGTTCGGCTTCGTCGGATGAATGAGAAGAAATGGCGGCTTATTGACGACTACGTAGTCGTCAGTCTCATCTACGATTTCGAAGTGGAGGTGTGGCGTAACGAAGTAATGAACTAGCGAACGTTCGCCGGTTCAAAGGCCACTACACCATCCAATACCCCATCGCTTCAGCCCGTGCTTGACCTAGCTAACAAAACTGCTTTACCTAAAACGCTTCAACGTTAACCAGGAGCTGGCCTTGGACCCTAAAGACATCAAAGAAATTAAATCGATAATCGATTTAATGAAGAAGCACGATCTCTCCGTGTTTGAGATCGAAAAAGAGGGCTTTCGTCTAAAGCTGCAGAGAGGCGCTTCTGCTCCCCAGACCACGAGTGCTGCGCCGGCCCTTTCGCCCGAGGCTGCATCCACCGGAGCCGAACCGCCCCCTGCCGCGAAACCGATCGAAAGCCTATCGATGAAAGAGATCCTTTCGCCGATGGTGGGCACATTCTACCGCGCTGCGTCACCCGATGCGCCACCTTTTGTGGAAGTGGGGAAACCCGTCAGCGAAGACACCGTCGTTTGCATCATCGAAGCGATGAAAGTGATGAACGAGATCAAGGCTGAAACTAGCGGCGTTATAGCCGAAGTGCTCGCTGATAATGGTAAGCCGGTTCAATTTGGCCAGGCGCTGTTCAGAGTGCGTTGAAACATGGTAGGGCGCGACCGCTGGGCGCGCCGAATCGCGCGTCCCACATGTTCCAGAAAGTTTTGATTGCTAACCGCGGAGAGATCGCGCTCCGGGTGATTCGCGCCTGTAACGAACTCGGCATTCGCACGCTGGCGGTCTATTCCGAAGCAGACATCGATTCGCTGCACGTCCAGCTTGCTGATGAAGCGATCTGTATCGGTGCGGCGCCTAGCCTTGAGAGCTATTTGAGAATCGATCGGATCATGAGCGCGGCCGAGATCGGCGACGTTGACGCGATTCATCCCGGCTACGGATTTCTCGCTGAGAACCCGCATTTCGTGGAAGTCTGCGAAAGCTGCAACATCAAGTTCATCGGCCCTTCCTCGCGTGCGATGCAATCGATGGGTGACAAGAACGCTGCTCGTGCGGCTGCGCGGAAAGCCGGCGTGCCGGTAACCCCCGGCAGCGATGGAATCGTTGAGACAGAGGATGAGGCGATGAGAATCGCAAAAAAGCTCGGCTATCCGGTGATGGTCAAAGCGGCCAGCGGCGGCGGCGGCCG
>QHQV01000126.1:0-5203 GCA_003219945.1 Verrucomicrobiota bacterium
GAGATCCAGCTTCAAATTCGTTAGGGCCGGTTCTTTGATCCGGGTGTAGAAGTTCAAGACTTTGAGCTCGAGATCTTCGTCCGCGAGCACGTATTGGCTGAATGCCCGCGTACCCTCGGCGATTTGATCGAGCAATTGTGTGTTTACATCCGAGCCGATTCCGAACGAAAAGATCCGAACGCCGCTAGCCTTTTTGATGTTCGCAACGATCTCGTCGGGAGTGCGTGCTCCTACCGTGGGCAGCCCGTCGGTTAGGAAAATCACAACAAATGGGCGATCGCTCTTGTCCGGTCGGACTTTGAGAGCACTTTGCAGCGCATCCGCAATCGCGGTGCCGCCGATTGGCTTGAAGCCGTCGATGAAACCGTTCGCGCGCTTGCGATGATCTGAGTCGGCTGGTACCAACTCGTGGAAAAGCGGCTCAGCTTCCGTCGAGAACCGGACGATCTCGAAACGATCCTCGGCGTTGAGATTTTCCACACAGAACCGCAACGCTTTTTGCGCCTGCTGAAGTTTGGCGCCGGCCATCGAACCGGATGTGTCCACGACAAAGACCACGTCTTTGGGTGCCGGCTTTGTTTCGTCGGTAACCGTCGGCGCAGCCAAAAAGAGAAAATAGCCGTCGTCACCGTCCGGTTTGTAGGTGATTAATTTGAGGCCGACGTCACGTGTGTCCGAGCTGTAGACGATCTGAAAATCTGTGTCCGGCTTTTCGTCTTTGCTTTCATACCCAATGACGGCGCGGTTCGGCCCGTCGCGTTTAATCTCAACTTTGTGGCTGGGCGAATAAATTGAAGCGAGCGGCTCCGTGCTCTTGAGCTCAATTTTCACGCTCAGATTCTTGATCGGCCGAGCGGAAAATTTCTCAGTGCTCAGCGGGTACAGATAAGTCATCATCCCGGCATCGGAGCGAAGCAGTTCCGTATAAGAAATCTTAATGGGTTTGCGGCTGCGCGGTTCGATCGGAAAGATGCGGACCTTGAAGAGGTCGCGCCCGGCGTATTCCAGTAACGCCGGATCCCGCATTTTTCGCACGATGTCCTCGTAAATTCCACGCGCCTTGTCAGCCGGAAGCAACTCGGCGTCTACGCTCTTGCCGCCGATTTCCATGCTGAATTTGTCGAGATGCGCCCCTTTCGGAACAGGGAACATGTAAAAGCCTTCCAGACGTTGATCGTTAGGATTGTAGAACTCCTGGTCGATCGATGTGATGGCGACCTGGCCATCAATTTTGACGTTGACCTGATGACTGGTGACTTCGAGCGCGGCGAATGGGAAATGCGTCGGCGGAACGTAGATCGGATGCTCGATGACGATGAAACCATCTCCGCGGGATTGAGAGATGCCTCGGAGGACCAAGAGCCCGATCACTAACACCAGTTTTTTGTTCATGGAGCATTAGTCGGGAACTCCGGCAAAATGCTCCCGGCGTGCAGAAACCTGAGACATTCAATGATCCGAGGCGGACGTACTATTTTTGATCAGAAGGCCAGGCGCGACAGTCAGACATCGATAAGATGCTCCGTCCGCGAGGAGTTGTGATCAATCAGGAGCTTTCCAGCACAGCCGCACCGCTGCCAGCGGCGGATGTATCAGCGTTGGCGTCGGAAGCTCAAATCATTGCCGAGTGCCGCGCTGGAAATACGGCGGCATGGGATTCTCTGTTCGATAAATTCTACGCGACGGTCGCCCGGTTTGTGTTTCAGCTCTCCTGCGATTTCAGCCACGAAGACACGGAAGAGATCTGCCAGGAAACATTTTTATCGGTGGTCAGAAATCTATCTTCGTTTCAGGGTCGAAGCTCATTTCAAACGTGGTTGCTGCGAATCGCGGCAAACAAGGCGATGGATTATCGGGAAAAAACGCGAGCCGCGAAACGAGGTGGAAACGCTGTGCACATCCCAATCGACGCGGGCCGAACCGATGACGAACCGCCGATTGATCCGCCATCTGGAAATCCCGGTCCCGATGCGTTATTGCAGATCGCCGAGACCTCCCGGCTCGTGAGGGAGAGTCTTGATCGTCTCGGCGAGCCGTGCCGGGAGATCATCGAACTGCGGTACTACGGCGAGTTAAGTTACGACGAGATTGCAGCGGAACTGCGTCTTAATCCGAAAACGGTCAGCTCACGCTTAAGCAAATGCCTGGATCGCTTGCTCGTGATCGCCCAAGAAATTCTTCCACCGGACAATCGTTTGCCGTCTAATTTATAGAAGCATGTCATCGGAACCAAAGAAACCCATTGAACAAATGCTCGAGGCGCTCGCAAAAGCGCGTCGCGCAGAATTTGGTGATAACCCCAAAATACCGAATCCGATGCGGGCGCGCCTGCATGAGGAGATCGCGCGAGTGGGAGCGGCGAAAGAAGAAAACGTGGAGTCACGACCGTCATGGGTAACAATGTTCTGGCCACGAGTTACAGTGGCGGCGGCGCTGGCAACATTGCTCGTGCTCGTGCCGGCGATTTGGTGGAATCGATCGCACCCACTTCCCGAGTCCGACGAGCTTGCCATTCGGGACCGCACTGCTGGAGCAGCCGATGGACTGAACCTCGCAATGCCGGCGGAGGATACCCTCGCGAAAGCTCCAGCGGTGAGCGCCACCAAACCGACAGTGAATCTGGCAGACAACAGTCAAATCAAGGTCGAACCCGCGGCGACGCCGGCTTCTGAAGCGGAAGCTTTAGCCTCTTCAACTCGCGTTGCACAATGGCGCGCTGCAACCGAGTTGCCAAGTCAAGTAACGAAAGATGAGATTGCCAACGCGAAAATCCAGTCGGCACCCGCGGCTGCGCCTGCAGCTGGCGCGGATTCAAAAACCAAATCAGACACAATCGCAGCAGCCGCTCCTCCGGTCGCGCAACCGTCATCAGACGGCAGTCTCGGCATGACGCAGCAATTTTCCCAACAATCGTTAGTTCAATCTTTCCGGAACAATTCGCAGGTAAGCGGCACCGCGAATGTCTTGAACACGTTTCAAGTTCAGCAACAAGGGAATGAAATTCGCGTGCTCGATGCCGATGGCTCGACGTACACGGGTAGAATCGAGCAATTAGCGAAGAATGCGGAGCTCGATTCACGCATAACCGCGCGACGCGACGCCGCGAAGCAGACGCGAAGCTACGCTGCCAAGTCTGTTCCTGAAAACGAATCAGCCGCTCCTCAATCGTACTTCCGCGCGACAGGATTCAACATCAGTGCCGCTCCTCAATCGTACTTCCGCGCGACAGGATTCAACATCAGTCTGAAAAAGACGCTGGTGTTCGAGGGCAATTACGCCGCGCCGCCGGCGCAACAACCGGCTAAGGCGACGTCTAACGACAGAGAGCGATCGCAGCAAAACCGCGACCGGGCACGTATCATGGGAAGAGTGCGTGTGAATGGCGAAGCGCCGGTAGAAGTGGATGCGGTAGCGGAGACACCGGAGCCGGCCGCAACGAAGAAGAGTGATAAGTGAACAGATTTCTAACCACTCATTGACACGAACAAACACGAATTCGCATGAATGACGAAAACCGAATGACGAATGACGAATTAAGTCCGAATGACGAAACCCGGAACGGGTCGGTGATTGTATCACGCTTGGTCATTCGGGCTTCGACATTCCTTCGTCATTCGACATTCGAGCTTCGTCATTCGTTTCATTCGTAACGGAGCGCTTCGATGGGGTCGAGCGCGGCGGCTTTGCGCGCTGGATAAAACCCGAAGAAAACGCCGACGGCTGCGCTGAATAGGAATGCGATTGCGATTGAGCTGATAGAAATCAGCGTTGGCCAATTGGCGTAGATTGACAGGATTCTGGATGTGGCGATGCCGCAGACGATTCCGATCACGCCACCGACCGAACTCAGCGTTACGGCTTCGATTAGAAACTGGGTAAGAATGTCGTTCCCGCGCGCGCCCACAGCCATGCGCACACCGATCTCGCGCGTCCGTTCTGTTACGCTGACCAGCATGATATTCATGATGCCGATGCCGCCCACGAGCAGTGACACGCCTGCGATCGCGCCGAGCAGCACCGTCATCACCCGCGAAGTGGCCGTGGCGGCTTCAGCGATTTCCTGTTGTGTGCGCACGGTGAAATCGTCGTCGCGGCCGGGACGAATGTTATGTCTTTGTCGAAGTAACGAGATAATTTGTTGCTGCGCGGCTTCGACCTGGCGAGCGTCGCCAATCTGCACATTGAGATTGCGCAACGTGGTGCCTCCGATCACCCGTTTCATCACGCTCGTGTACGGCTTGACGACGATATCCTCCTGGTCCACGCCCTGTGGGCTAAGCCCTTTCGACGTGAGCACGCCAAGAATCGTGAACGGCACGTTTTTGATCCGCAAAATCTGGCCGATCGGATTTTCATTACCGTAAATTTGCGTCGCGGTGGTGCCGCCAATCACGCAAACCTTGTTCGCGCTGCGCACATCCTGCGCTGTGAATGGGACTCCGTCGGTCAGCGGCCATTGACGAATATCGAAGTAATCCGCTGATTCTCCATAAATCCGGGTGAACCAGTTTTGATTCCCCGCAGCCACCTGAGTCGTTGAAACAACTTCTTCGCTTACGCCGATCACGCCCGGCACTTCTCGACGGATTGCTTCAGCGTCTTCGATTTTCAACGTACCTGCGCCGCCCCAGCCGGTGCGGATACCGCTGGAGGTGGTACTACCGGAAAATATGAGGATCACATTTTCCCCTAGGCTGGCGATCTGTGATTCGACCTGTGCCTTGGCGCCGTTGCCAATTCCCACCATCGCGATGACCGCGCCGACGCCGATGATGATACCGAGCGCAGTAAGCACCGAACGCATTTTGTTTCGGCGCAGTGCGCGATAGGCAACGTGAAACGTGGGAGCGATGCGCATAGGGAAAGTGAATCGTCACATCATGTCGCTCGGCGCGCCCGGCGGTCGCGCCCTACCATCTTGAACTTGTGCTGCTGCGTTCATGCGCTGGGTCACCAGTTGATCCTCCCGGATCAGTCCATCCCGCATAATAACGTTTCGTTTTGCATAAGCGGCGATGTCCTGCTCGTGCGTGACCATGATGATCGTGATGCCACGCTCGTTGAGTTGCTGAAAAATCGCCATGATCTCGACGCTGGTTCGGCTGTCGAGATTGCCGGTCGGTTCATCCGCAAGGAGCACCTCCGGATCATTGATCAACGCGCGCGCAATCGCGACGCGCTGTTGCTGACCGCCGGAAAGCTG
>QHQV01000126.1:5399-10180 GCA_003219945.1 Verrucomicrobiota bacterium
AAACATCTGCGTCATCCAGGAAGTATTGACCGGAACTCGGCCGGTCGAGGCAACCGAGGATGTTCATGAGCGTCGATTTTCCTGAGCCGCTGGCGCCCATTAACGCGACGAATTCGCCTCGTTTAATTTCCAGCGAAACGCCGCGCACAGCGGGCACTTCCATTTCGCCGGTGCGATACACCTTGTGCACGGCGAGGAGCCTAACGAGGGTGCCATTGTTCATGAAAACGTTCTCCTGCTCTTCCTCATGCTCGTGAGGGGAAACAGGTAAGGAGGAAAATCAGACATTCCTCGACTCCGCTCGGAATGACAAAACACATTAGGGAAATCTTCGCTGACCACCGGAGAATGGATTTGCTGGCGTGGATGCAGGCTGGGATTTCGTTGCCATCTCGGCGGTCACAACGGTGTCTCCCTCCTTCAGGCCTTCAACGACTTCGGTCACAACGCCGTCGCTGATTCCGGTTTTGATTTGGACCGGCTTCGGTTGGCTGCCGGACAAAACATAAACGGTGCGCTCGCTGCTCGTCCGCTCGCGTCCACCCACACCACGGCCAGCCCGCGATGATGGCGATCGTGAGCCCATTTCGGCCGCTGCTGCTTCAGGAGGCCGAAAACGCAGTGCGGCGTTTTTGATTTGAAGCACGTTGTCCTTGCGGGCGGCGATGATTGAAACATTGGCGGTCATTCCCGGTTTCAGTTTCAAATCCGGATTGCTCACGCCAATCACTGTGTCGTAGGTCACAACATTCTGCACGGTAATCGGCGCATTCCGGACCTGCACGACTTTGCCGTGAAACGTCTGACTTGGGAAAGCATCTACGGTGAAATCGACGTCCTGTCCGACTTTCACGACACCGACGTCGGCCTCAGCCACATTCGAGTCGATTTGCATCTTCGTGAGATCATTTGCGATTTGAAAAATTATCGGCGCCTGCAAACTGGCGGCAACGGTCTGGCCAACATCGACGCTGCGCGAGATGACCACGCCATCGATAGGCGAGGTGATCGTGCAGTGCTCAAGGTCGGCCTTTGCTTTGTCCAACGCGCCTTGTTTGATTTTCACATTGGCCTCGGCTTGATGAAGACTCGCCATCGCCTGAGCGAGGTCCGCCTGAGATGAGGTCTTTCTGGTAAAGAGGTCCTGAGTGCGCTTCGCGTTTAACCTCGCCAGCTCGAGCGCAGCCTGTGCGCTGGCGAGGTCGCCTTCGGCCTGAGTCACGGTGGCCTGGAAAAGCGCGGGATCGATCTGCGCCACCACCTGGCCAGCTTTGACCTGTGAATTGAAATCCGCGAACAACTTCGAAATGTTGCCGGAGACCTGGCTGCCCACCTGCACGTTCACTACCGGATTGAGTGTTCCCGTGGCGGTCACCGCCTGCGTAATCTGGCCACGTGTGACGTTTGCACTCTGGTAAGTTGCAGCGCCGCTCGTTCGCAACTGCCGAACAACAAACGCAATCAGTAGCAGTCCGGCGATTACGATGAGCCAGGGCAAGAAACGTTTCATTTAATCTGCGGTTGACGACTTCTGTGACGCATCTCCTAATGTCATTCTGAGCGGAGCGAAGAACCTCTGGTCATTTCTGGATCGATTATGACAGAAAACAAATCGAGATGTTTGAAAGCCTGGCCTCATGCTTCGCATTTCGTTGCAGCGCTTCGTTCAACATGACAATCCCATCTATGGACGGAGTCCTACAGATTAATGACAGCCAAAGATGATGCGCCGTTACATCGAAATCTATTCCATCATGCTGCGCAACTCGCTCATCCGGGACATGAGTTTCAAGGCGAACTTTCTGTTGTGGATGGTGGTCGAGATTCTTTGGTTTTGCGGGCAAATCGTTTTCTTCAGCATCATTTTTGGGACCGTCGATCACATTGGGGACTGGACCAAGTGGGAGGTGGTGCTGCTGATCGGGACACACCAAATTATTTCGCAGCTGTTTCAGGCGTTCTTTTTCGTGAACGTCGCAAACATTCCCGAGCTCGTGCGCATGGGAAAACTGGATTCCGTTTTGGTATTGCCAATCGACAGCCAATTCGCGGTTTCGACGAAACAATTCGGACTCGACAGCATTGTCAACGCTCTGCTCGGCGCCGCGGTGGTTTGTGTCTCGCTGTCCAAGCTGAACATGGTGCCGAACCCGCTTTCCGTTGTGCTTTATGTCGTCGCGCTTGGTTTCGGAATCGCCGTTCATTATTCCATCATGCTCGCCCTGGCTGCGGTGAGCTTTTGGATCGTCCGCGCGCAGGGACTGGTATATGGCTATTTCAATTTTCTCAATATCGCCCGTTATCCGGATGTCATTTTCCCGCGGCTTTTCCGGCTGATTTTTGGGTGGGTGATTCCTGTGGTGATCATTGCCAACATCCCTGCGCGGCTGCTCATTAAATCGCTCGGTCAACCGTTTCCTTTGATGCTGCATCTAAGCATCTAATCATCGCCTCGACGTTTGTGTTCTGGCTTTCCCGCGTGTTTTGGAGATTTGCGCTGCGACATTATTCCAGCGCCAGTTCGTGAGCTCCTCAGCCTGTTTATTGACGAAACCCGTCTCGACCGCGACGCTCGATTAACTTACGTAAATCTCGGCGATGATTATTGAAGTAAAAGTTCCGTCGGTTGGGGAGTCGGTGACCAGTGGAGTTGTCTCCGCTTGGCACAAGAAATCAGGCGAGTTCGTGAACGAAGGCGAACCGCTTTTCGCACTCGAGACGGACAAGGTCTCCACGGATATCGTGGCCGAAAAATCCGGCGTGCTCGAAACTAAAGTCCCCGAAGGCCAGGAGGTAAAGATCGGCGAGGTGATAGCCGTGATCGATGATTCGAAGCAGACGTCCGAACAAGACCAGGAAGAAAAACAAAAAAAGAAAGCGCCTGAAGCAAAGAAGAAAGAACCTGAGCCGCAGAAAAAGCCCGCAGCTGTTGCTGCAGGCGTCGACGGTGGCAGGCCCGAGTCAACGATTCAGCCCACAACACTCTCGCCCGCAGTCCGCCGGATTGTGGAAGAAGAAAAGCTCCAACCGGAAAAGATCGCAGGGACGGGTCAGGGCGGTCGGTTAGCGAAAGCCGATGTGCTGAAGGCGGTGGAAAACCGCGGTAAAGCCGAACCATCCGAGAGAGCCGTGGCGAAGGCGGAGGAAAGGATTGAACCTCGCGAAGCTCAGCCAACCTCAGATGTGTCCGCCGAAGCCTCGGCGAAGACGGAAGGTCGCTTCGCTCGTAAAAAAATGTCACCGTTGCGCCGCAAGATCGCGCAGCAACTTGTGATGGCGCAACACACGGCTGCGATTCTCACCACATTCAACGAATGCGACATGGGCGCGGTGCAGGAATTGCGCCGAACCAAGCAAGATGAGTTCACAAAAAAGTACGGCATCAAACTCGGGCTGATGTCGTTCTTTGTGAAAGCGGCCGTGGAAGCACTCAAAGCGGTGCCCGTCGTCAATGGACGGATCGACGGTGATGATTTCATCCAAAATAACTTCTATGACGTCGGCGTAGCCGTTGGAACGGAACGCGGACTTGTGGTGCCCGTGGTGCGCGACGCAGACAAAAAGAGTTTTGCCGATTTGGAGCGCGACATCGCGGATTACGCAGGAAGAGCGCGTGACGGGAAATTGAAGCTCGAAGATCTCCAGGGCGGCACATTCACCATTACGAATGGCGGTGTTTATGGCTCGCTCTTCGCCACACCGATTTTAAATCCGCCGCAGAGCGGCATTCTCGGCATGCACAAAATCATGCCCCGGCCAATGGCAGTGGACGGGAAAGTGGAAGTCCGCCCAATGATGTATCTCGCGCTTAGTTACGATCACCGCGCCATCGATGGCAAAGAAGCAGTTACATTCCTCATCAAAGTGAAGGAGTGCATCGAAGACCCAAAAAAACTCCCGCTGGATTTTTGAGTAAGCCACGTTTGTCATGTTGAGCGAAGCGCTGCAACGAAATGCGAAGCATGAGGCCAAGCTTTCAAACATCTTTGATTTTGCATGGTCTGACATTCTTCGCTTCGCGCAGAATGACAGAAACACATATGGAAAAATTTGATATTGTTATCATCGGCTCCGGACCGGGGGGTTATGTTGCTGCCATCCGCTCCGGCCAGCTCGGGTTGAAAACCGCCCTTATCGAGAAAGACAAGGAATTGGGCGGCACCTGTTTGAACGTGGGGTGTATCCCGAGCAAAGCGCTGCTCACGTCGAGCGATCATCTCATGTTCGTCAAAAAAGAGGCGGCGAAGCACGGCATCGTGATCGAAAACGCGCGCGCTGACCTTGCAAAGATGCAGGAGCGCAAGAACAAGGTTGTAAAGACATTCAACAGCGGCGTGCGTTCACTGATGAAAACGAACAAGGTGACGGTTCTCGAAGGTCTCGGCACAATCAGCGCGCCAGGAAAAGTTTCGATCAAATCGTCCAGCGGCGAGACGCAGGAGATCGAGACCAAAAACATCGTCATCGCCACGGGCAGCGCGGCGGTCGAATTGCCGTTCGCGAAATTTGACGGCAAAACAATCGTCAGCAGCACCGAAGCGCTGGAGTTGACCGAGCCTCCAAAGAAACTGGTCGTGATCGGCGCCGGCGCAATTGGCCTCGAACTGGGTTCCGTCTGGAACCGGCTCGGTTCGGAAGTGATGATGCTGGAATTTCTCCCACGCATTGCGCTCGGGTTCGATCTCGAACTGTCAAACCTGCTTCAGCGCTTGCTCACTGCTCAGGGCATGACTTTCCATCTCGAAGCAAAGGTAAGCGCGGTAAAGGTGGACGACGGCCGC
>QHQV01000127.1 GCA_003219945.1 Verrucomicrobiota bacterium
ATGCCGCTAAAGTCGCCGAATCTCGCGTAGCTAAGAAAGAGGTAGAAAAGCAATGCAGCGCCGAGCGGCAGAATCAGCGCTATAATGTTCCGAATGGGCTGCCTGTGGAACAAGCGAATGCCAAGTAGTGGCGCAATCAGAACGAAAGGCGCGCCGAACGTAGCCCGCGAAATCACAGCCGCGCCGGCGCAAAACGAAAACGCAAGCAGAGAGCGCGTTAACGCTGCGCCCTCAGCTGTTCGAGATTGGCACGCGAAATAAATCGCAGCGACAGACCACGCGAATCCCCAGATAATTGCTTCATCGTAGATGGACAGATTACCTAGTAACAACAGCAACGGTGAGCCAAGCGCGAACCCGATCATGCAGGCGTTACCAATCCAGTTACGCGCGCGCGACGAAAGCGGCGATGAACGCAACGCTGTTTGCACCAGACCGGCAAACGCAAACAGCGCGATGACTCCCGCGCAAAATCCTGAGATCCGCGACCATTTCCCGTGACCAGGTGGATAGATGAAATTCAGCGGAATGCGAAGCAATGCGGGGAATGGCCCAAAGTACATCCGCACTTTGCCGTTCACGATCATCGTTTCATGTGCGATAGCGGCTGCATCGACGCCCACATCGCCTCGCAAGAAGTGTTCCGCCTGCGAATCATAGGCGCTACCGAGCACTTCCTGCACAAAAACGTCTCCGCCCCCGGTCGTGGTGAACAACCAGAGGACCACGGTGAAAATGAGAGTTACCCGCAGAAGATTCGGCGCCCGGTTGCCATCAGTGATCTGCACAGACGCAATATATGCCGACTGAATTGCGATCAGTCGAGGATGTGACCGGTTTCGCTAGTTATGCCGGTCGCCCTCGTTCTTCGTGGCAGCTGCAAAGAGATTCAAACCGAACTTATGATATCGCAATCGGATCTGACTCGGCTTAAAGCCGGCGCGAACTAGCATGGGCCACAGATCGCGCTTGTCGTAATACATTTTGTGATCGTCGATCTCTAGTTTCGGACTGAATCCGAGTCGGAATGCGGACAACTCGAGGAATTGCTTCCCGCTCCACGTCGGCACATTCACCAACAGCAATCCCGAGTGTCTGAGCAAGCGCCATGCAGATTGGATGACAAACTGCGGTTCAGCGAGGTGTTCCAACACAGAGATGAGCATCACGACGTCCACGCTTTCGCTTTCGAGTTTTGGCAGCGTTTCTTCGATTGTCGCTTGATGGAACGTGAATTTTTCCAGTGTTTGCAGCTCCGGCGAGATCTGGAAATCCACTCCGATACCTCGCTTCAATTTTGGTTCCAAGGCGATCAACTGCGTGGCACGATAGCCGCAACCGAGTTCCAACACCTCCAGATCGTTGCGACTGGGCAGATGCCGGTGTATCGCGCGCTTGGATAGCCACACTCCCAGGCGATCGACAGGCGTCAGTCCGTGCTGCCCATAACTTTCATGTGCGCGCAGACTCACTGCCGGGACCTTGAGATAGCGCGTTTTGCCACTTCCATCAGCAGCGTAAAGCCGAACGTTTGGAATCCGAGAATAACCAGCAAAAGACCGAGAATGGCAGGGTGCGAAATCGCTTCGAGTTGCAGTCCGCGTTTCAAATAGTGATAGGTAAGGTTCCCGAGAAGCACCAATCCCGCGACGCTTAGACCAGCCGACGCAATCATCCCACGGTCGTAGGTCATGATGTTTTGTAGCCGCTCTACGAACCGAGGTTTTAATCCGTGCATTACTCGCGCAAGAACTCCGATTTGAATTGAGCTGTAACCCAAAGTTGCGCATGTCACTCCGAGCAGCATCCAGTACAGGCTAAAACCAATTCTGCCGATCCTCACGGGTCCGGCTGCCAGGCCGAGAGAAAGCACTAACCCAATTACCAGGAGCACAGCACCGGCCTTAAGCAGGAATGAATCTGCCGCGTAAACCAACATCACTTTCAGGTTGACCCAACCGGCGAGCCACGGCGATCGCCAGCCCACGCGCAAGTGATGGCTCAGTCGTCCTTCGCGATCCTTGAAGAATTTGATCGGCACTTCCGAACTGATGAGTTTCAGTCGCGCCGCCTTCAGCACCATTTCGCTTGCGTATTCCCAGCCCCGCGACGTGATGTTGATTCTGTCCAATGCTTCACGGGTCACGCCGCGTATGCCGCAATGGATGTCGGAAAAGTTGCTGCGATAAATCCGGTTCAGAATCCAGTTCGTGAGAGGCGTGCCGAAGTAACGGTGCAATTTCGGCATCGCGCCTTTTTGGATGCTGCCTCGAAACCGGCTGCCCATGATGAACTCCGCGCCGTTCCGGAATTCCTCCACGAACGGAGCGATTTCGCGAAAATCGTAAGTTAAGTCGGCGTCGCCCATCAAAATCCATTTTCCGCGGATATACGGAAGTGAGTCCATGTACGCGCTACCGACTCCGCGCTTCGGAACGCGTAAAACCTCGCCGCCATGTTCAAGCACAATCTTCGGCGTGTTGTCAGTCGAGCTGTCGACGATGAGGATTTGCGCGGTCACGCCGGCGCGCTCGATGCCTTCCTTGCACCATTCCATGAATTCCCCCACGGTGATTTCCTCGTTCATCGCAGGGATGACGATGCTCAATTCCACATCGTCAGGCGTCGTGTCTTGCGGCAGAACGTGCTCGATAGCTGCAGCGTTGTTCTGGAGGGATCGCTGCAGTACGTGCATCACGGTAGGATGTAACCAATCGGAGGCCACCGAGGCAAGGCTGGGGCCGTTATTTTCTGAAATCGAGCGCGCCTTTTTTGAGGGCGTACACGTAGCCCACCATCAGGATCGTAATGAAACTGAGCATGCTCCAGAAGATCGCGCTGCCTTGCTTGATCGCGTCGCGGTAAACGACCGCCCAAGGATACATAAACACGATCTCGAGGTCGAACAGGATGAAGAGCATTGCCACAACGTAGAACTTAACGCTGAAGCGCGGCTGCCGTTCGCCCTGCGGAATCATCCCGCATTCATACGCAGTATCTTTCGCTCGTGTGCGTCTTCCGCGTTTGCCTACGAGAATACTGACGAGCAGTGCTGAAACAGCAAATAGAGCGGCAACAATTATTTGCAGGAGCACCGGCAAATAATCGCGCAGCATCCGGGAAGTTCGCCTGAAGCCAGTTCGTCTTAAAAATCTGGCTTACTTTACCCCGGCCAGATGACCATTCTGCTGTGCAATTGCTTGAGCCAGAGCCGACGGCAAGCCTTTGTATTTCTTGCCGTTCTTTTTGACCGCACCGCGCGCTACGAGGTTTTGCAACTTCTCGTAGGCTCGCAGCCGCAGCATTTCCTCGCCGCCGCTGGCAGCATTCCGTGCCCGAAGATTCTCGTGCACGATATCGAAGAGCTGCTTGAACTCGAACGAAGAACGCCTGGAGAGGACAGCAACCAGCTCCTCAGTTACCAAATCGGGAACACGACGGGAGAATGCATTTTTCTTTAGAATAGCCATAGGGGCCGAACGATAGCAGATTTTTGAGAAATTGCAGCAGTTTTCTTCGCTTTCGTTAGGGAAACTCAGGCCGTGCCGGAATGGCACGTAAAACGGCTTAGGCCTTCCAGTTTGCAAGTTCCCAACGCGGGGGAGACCGGCTAGATTCCGCTATTTTACGGCGTCGGCGATGGAGTCGGTCCCGGGCGAAGCGGTGCGGCAGGGGTGCCCAAACCAGTCTGCCGCGCAGCAGCCGCACCGAAACTGCTAAAAATGGCAACGCCGATTCCTAATTGATCCAGCGTCATGGGTCCGATTGACTCAGCCATGTAACCATCGCGGTCGTATCGCTGGGAAGAGACAATAGGGCTCAGATGCTTTGTGATAAGTTCCGGCGCTGGAAGTTTGGAAAGGTCGATCGAGCCAGCAACCGCCGGCACGAATGCCGCAGCCATTAACAACATCGGCCGCAGCGAAGTGTCGAGCCGGGAATACAACTGCGCCGTATCGATATAGGCAAAAAAGTTCGTGGGCGCTGCCAGCAGGCGCT
>QHQV01000280.1 GCA_003219945.1 Verrucomicrobiota bacterium
TCGGCCCGGGCGCGATTATCTTACCAAACGTTACGATCGGGAAGGGTGCGATTGTGACCGCTGGGAGCGTAGTCACAAAATCCGTCCCGGCGCGAACGGTCGTGCAAGGGAATCCCGCCCGTCCCATCGCCACGGTTGATCTGCCGTTGAGGTTAGACGTTTCGCTGAAGGAATTTTCCAAGCACCTTCGCCCGATTCGAACGGAAGAAAGCCGGGATGCTGCAACTTAGCCGCCTCCGAGCCGGAAGCGTGGATTGAGTGGAATCAACTTCCCAGGGAAATACGTGTCCTCGCCTAAACCGGCGCTACTGATGGGCGGTGTGGCCCTGGCTGCGTGGCCGCGGGGATGGGCGCTTAACATACAGAATCGGGTGAGCTGAAATGCTTGTCTTGGGCTCATGACTTTCTCATTTGTCTGTCTGCTGGTGAGCGGTGGGTTTTTCTCCTCGACCGGCGAACCGCTTAGCTGAGGCGCTTTCGCGGAAGAGTACCGAGGAACTCCATGCGAAGGATCTACGTGCAGATGAAATCTCATCTTGATCGAGAAAACAATTCATATTTGAGCAGCCGCGAACCCGAGAGAGGCCAATCTACCTAGATCACAGGCAACGCCATCGTGCCGATTCCTGCCGCACGAGGTCGGAATGTAGATCGCGGTGTTTTTATCTTGCCTATCAACAAGCTTATGGAGTAAACAAGCCCACATGACGCGAAAGAGAACAAGCATTTGCGACAATCTAAAGCCCAGCACGCAAGCAACTTGTGGCAAGAACGGCGAACTAGGAGGCGTTCATTGCTGCTTCGCGCTGATAGCGATTGCAGCGCTCGCCTGCGCTGGATGCCAGACGAAGTGGCCGCCTTTGCCGTACCCACCAGGTCCTTACACTGCTGTAAGACTTTCCCCCGGAGATACGATCAAGATTGCGTTCGCCGAAAACGCCGATCTGGACCAAACACAAAAAATTCGCCGCGACGGCAAAGTAAGTTTGCCGCTGATCGGTGAGGTGCAAGCTGCGGGGAAAAGGGTCATGGATTTTCAAAATCAACTCATCGGCCGGTATGACGAGCACCTCGATAACCCAGAAGTGCTGGTCACCTTGGAAACCAGCCCTGCAACTGTGATCATCTCGGGATTTGCCGGTAACCCGGGCAAAGTTGAATTTGATCGCCCAACGACTGTGTACCAGGCGATTATGCAGTCGGGCGGAGTGAGTGACTATGGAAGTTTAAGCAATATTCATCTGACTCGCATAATCAACGGAGTACAACGCACTGAAAGCCTTAACCTTAAGCCCTCAATTCGCGGTCAGCCCGTACAACCGGAGTATGTCCAGGATGGGGACGTGATTTATATCGGGCGCAGCTTGTTTTGAGTTGACGTGCCGGCAGGGGGCGCGACTTGCAAACATGATTTTGCCATGTCGAATTCGCGGATGCCGAAATCACGTTCTTGTTCTGCGTTTCGTCCTGCTATTCGCTGCTTGCTTGCTTGCTCCGATCGGTGAAGCGATGGCTCAATATGGGGGGGGTTCCATATCAGGAGCGGGTGCTGGCGGTGGCGGTGGAGGAGGGAGAGCGGGTGCTGGCGGTGGTGGTGGTGGTGGTGGTGGGCGTCAGGTTCCGCTTGAAATCACAGCCGGTGTGACCCTCGGTTTTGATAACAACGTTCTCGGGAGCAATACCACCACGGGCGGAAGCGGCCGAGGCTCACTTTCGCTGGGAGAAAACCTTGTCCTGACCTATGATCGGTTCGCTGAACCCACGGAAGTTCATCTAATAGGCGTCGGGCGTTTTACTCAGTTTCCCGATGTGGGATCAGATGACAAGGACCTCACCCTTACCTTAGGGTTAACGCATAATTTCTCGCCCCGCCTTTCCTTCCGTGCTGACGTTTATGCCGCTTACCAGACCGAGCCGAATTTCCAATCCAATGTTGGACCGGAAAACGTCCGCGCTCCTCACTTCGACACGCACAGTATTTTTTCGCTTAGCTATCACTGGCTACCGCGACTCTCCTCGATAACAAGCTTTACCTTAGAGCGAGTCGATTATTTGCAGACGACAGAGCAGACGACAGCGACGACGACGACCCTAAACCAGCAGGACCGGTTCCAGTATACGCTTGCCGAAGGACTGCAATTTAGCCTCACCACACGCACGAACCTGGTTTTACAATATCGCTATCTCATCGTCGACTACGACAGCGCACCGAGCGATTCCACGACTCATTTTGCTCTCGTTGGTTTCGATCATAATTTGACCAAGGACCTGAGCATTGACGTGCTTGGGGGGTCCTCATTTCGCTCTTTCAAAGATGACGGCAGCTCGATTGATCCGTACGGCTCAGTCAATGTTAATTATCGGGGTCCCAAGCATTCGCTAAGCTGGATAACAACTTATGGAGTCGAACAGTCCACCAACAGCCTCGCAAGGGGGAGCACGACGTTCCGAACCGGCCTGAACGCAAGGTACGATCTAACTTCGCGCATCAACGCGAGAGCTGCGGTTTATTATCATAGCAGTAACAATCAAGGGTCATCTGGAACGACATCGACACGCGCACAGGATGGCTTGCAATTTACTCTCGGCCTCAACTATAGGATCAACAACCATTGGGCAGTTAACGCTAATACCACGTACTCGGCCCAGTTCTCGTCAGGAGCTACAGGTGGCTATTCGCGGAATCACTATTTCGCCGGCGTAACATACCATTACTGAAGATCACAGCTGAAACGGCAGTCGTGCAGGAAGCTCTCTAGGCAAGAATCGAAAACTGCCTTCTGACGTCAAGCTGACAGAGACCTTAGCAGAGATCAAAGATATGCGCTCTTCATCAAACGGAGCTGCTGCTCGCGAACCCACCATTTCTGTGCAAACAGGGAACATCTCCAGATCTTCTCCACTGAAGCACAGGCAGAAGTCGCGTTTTTTGGGAGCCGCGTGTTTTGCGGTCGTGCTGGCGGCGGTTTTCGGGCACTCTCTGCTGACGCTGATCAAGTATGCGGCGAGCAGCCAACTGCATTCATACATTTTGTTAATCCCGTTCGTTTCTGCTTACTTGCTTTACATCAGGCGGGATCAACTGCCAAGAAAACATTCTGTCGATCTTCCGCTCGCAATCGTGTCGCTCGCTATCGGTGTCGGCATTTTGATCTTCACTTACTGGTTGAATTTTACGGGGCGAGTGCCGGGCATCAATGATCGCCTCACGCTGCTGACGCTGTCGTTCCTTTGCTGTCTTGCAGCGGCAGGCTTTTTCTTTCTCGGACGTGCCTGGATGCGAGCTGCAGCCTTTCCGCTGGCCTACCTCATTTTCATCGTGCCAATGCCGAATGCGATGGCGGATGCCCTCGAACAGGCTTCCGCAGCCGCCTCGGCCGAGATGGCCAATCTTTTATTTCATCTCAGTGGCATGCCTTTCTTTCGTGTCGGACCTGTTTTTCAGCTGCCAAACATTACCATTCAAGTTGCGCAGGAATGCAGCGGCATCCGCTCGAGTCTGGTGCTCTTCATAACCAGCATCCTGGCGGCGAATCTGTTCTTGAAAACGCCATGGCGGCGCGTGGCACTTATCGCGGTTGTCATCCCGCTCGCCATTTTACGAAATGGATTTCGTATTTTTGTGATCGGTCTTCTCTGTGTGCATCTGGGTCCGCAGATGATCCATAGTCTAATCCATCGTCGCGGCGGACCGCTGTTCTTTGTGCTTTCGTTGATTCCATTTCTTTTCCTGTTATGGTTGCTGCGCAGGGGCGATACGGGAGAAAGCGCTGAGAGCGAGACCAAACTCTGATTCCCTGCGGGCCTTGTTTCCCGCGGGAGATTTTCGGGAACTTCGTCTGTGTTTTGCCGTAGAAAGCGGTACCAGACCGGCGCTCCGCCGTCGTGCCAGCACTCGCCTTGTGGTCGCTAGGGCTCACGTGGCGGGCGGAGGTTTCTTTTCCTGTATGGGCGAAATGACATTTGCGACTTTTTTATCGGCTGAAAGCCCCGGCGGCCGTTGCGTCTGTAACGCGATACATGATGTCAGCTAGAAATAGTTTGTGAGCCTGAACACGATTCTAGCTGTCGTCGCCGGCGCCTTCAGTTTGACGCTCGCCGCCATCGCTGCGTGCCGCAAAAAGCGTTCTCTGGCGACCTGGTGTTTCTCGGTTGGGATGCTGATTTTCGGCTTGGAGAGTTTGTTCGGCGCGATGTGGAGCGACGCGGTAATCCCCGAAAAGGCAGCATTCTGGGGAAGCCTTACCCTCATCGCGAAATCCTTTTTCCCGGGCATTTGGATTTGCTTCAGCCTTACTTACTCGCGGGGAAATGCGCGAAGCTTGCCGTCGCGGTCGCGCCTGCTCGTAGTGGCGGCCGTGCTTATTCCCGTTGGGATATCGGTGATTTTCAGAAATCAATTACTGCCTGTGTCTCTTATCGACTCCGATTCAGACTCGTGGGTTCGCTCGCACGCGGCGGCCAGAATGTTGAACGGGTTTCAGCTCGTCTCCGCCGTTGTGATTCTGATGAACCTGGAAAGGACGTTTCGATCTGCTGTCGGCACGATGCAGTGGAGAATCAAATTCGTCGTGATCGGTTTGGGAATCATTTTCGGGGCCCAAATTTACACTGCGAGCCAAGCGCTGCTGTTTTCGGACGGCATTCTGGTGTTAAGCAGCATAGACAGCGTTGCGCTTCTGATCGGCTGCGCTTTGATCGTTATAGCTTTTCGACGAAGCGGGTTCGGCGAGATCGACGTTTATCCCTCGCATGCTGTGTTGCGCACGTCACTGACGTTTGTCTTGGCTGGGGCCTATCTCTTCGTCGTAGGTGTCCTTGCTGAGGTGGTGGCACGAACTGGAAAAGCCGACGCGTTCGCGCTCCAGGCATTGATCGTGCTGTTGGCATTTGCGGGATTGGCTGTCGCGTTGCTGTCGAATCGATTGAGGCAAAAGATTCGTTCTCTTGTCAGCCGTCATTTCAAAAGGCCGCAGTACGATTTTCGACGGATCTGGACGCGCGTTACACATTCGATGTCGAGCGCCTTTGGCCAGTCAGCCATGTGCGCAGCAGCCGCCAAACTGATTTCTGAGACTTTTAACGTTTTGTCAGTCTCGATTTGGTTGCTGGACGAAGATCATTTGGCGTTTGGAGCGTCTACCTCCAGATCAGCAAGTGAGGCGAATGCAGTGCTTCAAGACCCCCAGCAAAACTTTGCGAGCATTCGCATGCTCACCAAGCCCCTTGATCTGGAAAAAGCCAAAGGCGCTCACGTTGAGGCGCTCAAGCAAATCAGTTTGAGTCAATTTCGTACTGGAGGGAATCGAATTTGTGTTCCGTTGTGCGCCGGGAGCCGCTGCATGGGCGTTGCCATTTTGGCAGATCGCGTCGGCGGCACACCTTACACCGTCGAGGAATTCGATCTGCTGAAGTGCGTCGGCGATCAGGTTGCTGTAGGTCTGCTGAACCTTCAGCTCAGTGACGAAATTACGCGTGGGAAAGAGTTGGAAGCTTTTCAAGCTATGTCGGCGTTCTTCGTGCACGACCTGAAGAATGCCGCGTCAACGCTCAGTCTGACCCTTAACAACCTGCCGCTCCATTTTGATGATCCCGTTTTTCGAAAGGATGTATTGCGCGGAATCGGAGAAACCGCCGACCGTATCAATCAACTTATAAGCCGTCTCACCGCCCTGAGACGTCTCGAACTCAATCTGGCTGAGGTGGATCTTAATTCCCTTGTCGATGATGCGGTGAAGGGATTGAACGGGACTATGAACGTCAAGGTGGTGAGAGATCTTTGTCTGCAGCCCAAAGTTAAGCTTGATCGCGATCAGTTTGGTAGCGTGATCAACAATTTGCTGCTGAACGCGCGCGATGCGGTCGGATCCGACGGGGAAGTTAGAATTCAGACGGCGAAAGATGACGAGTGGGCAATCATTTCGGTTGCTGACAATGGCTGCGGGATGACTCCCGAATTCGTGA
>QHQV01000281.1 GCA_003219945.1 Verrucomicrobiota bacterium
CGCCGTCGAAATAATTGGTCTCCTCGCCCTTGATGACAACGCGATCAGCGGCTGACGACTTGTTCACCTTCCATTTACCGCTATCTGGATAATAGGCTGATTCGCCGACCGGGTTATCGGCGATGACGTAGTACGTTAAGTCTTCCTCACCAGAGTTGATCACTTGATGCGGCTCGTCCGGGCCGAAAATGAGCGCGTCGCCGGCCACCACTTCGATCCTGCCATCCTTGTGGCGAACAGTGGCTTTTCCGGAAATGACCAAATACAACTCCCATTGAGCCGAGTGCGCGTGGTAAGGGAAATTGCATTTTCCCGCCGGCACCCGGTTCCACTCCAAATCAAACGGGTGTCGCTTGGACAGATCGAGCGAAGCCGGCTCTCGTCCCAGTGCTTCGGAAATTCCCTTGAAGGAGATTGCGTATTTTCCGCCTGGCGATTGCCACGGCTCCTCTTTGATTTGCGTGAGGTTTACCTTCTTCATTGCGCGAGTTAGGGGCGATTGACCTCAATCGCCCGCGGTCGGTTCGGTAAACCGTCCGTACCAAAATCATTCTTCGCCATCGAAGTAATCCGCCTCCGTTCCTTTTACGATCAGTTCCTCGGATCCTTCCCTCGCCACGGCCCACTTGCCGCTGTCAGGATAGTAACAGGAATCTCCTGTTGCGCCGCCGCTACGCGGATTGTCGGCGATCACGTAATAAACAAAATCCTCATTGCCGGCATTGCTAAGCTGATGCGCCTCGCCAGGCTGAAACAGAAACGCGTCGCCAGGTCCAACTTCGGTTGTTCCGTTCTTATCGCGGACACTGCCGCGGCCGGAAACGACGAGATAGAGCTCCGATTCCGCCGCATGCGCGTGATAGGGGCAAAGGGATTCGCCTTTCGGTATCCGTACTAGCGCCAGATCAAACGGATGGCGCTTCGACACATCGAGCGACTCTGGTTCGCGCCCAAGCGCAATCGAAATGTTCTTGGTAATCCGACCAAACTTTCCTTTCGGCGATTTTCGTTCCTCCTCGGGAACATCTTTCAAATTGATCTTTCGCATTTGGAAGAATCCCGCAGCTATGTCGGTTAAACTAACGAGACGAAACTCGCTTCCTCGTGGCGATTGTGAAAATGGCAATGGCTGCCCAAATGAGGTTCACAAACGTGGAGGGATACGAGCCATAAAAAATTGTGTTTGCGGCCAGGAGAAGGCTGCCGCCGATGTTCAGGAATTGAAACGCAGAGGAATGTCCTTCCCATTTCCTAGAGGAGATCATCGCATACGCCACAAGCAGAGCTGCCGCTCCGATCCATCCAATCGCATCAAACCATAAGTGATTGCTCATAAATTCGTTGATCATTTCCGCGCCGGTTCGGTCAGACGTCCCATTTCTTCGGCAGCTTTTGTTTGAGTGTCTCCACTGGCTCGAACAGGTCGCCGTGTTTTTCCACACGCGCGAGTGTCTGATCGGAACGAAATCTTAAGAGCTCAGCGTTTTTGTTTTTCAAACAATTCTCGACCTCAGTCCAAGTGACGGGGGTGGAAACGGTGGGCTCTTCTTTTGCGCGCAATGAATAAACGCAGATCGTGGTTTTATGTTCATCATTCTGGCTCCAATCGACGAACACTTTTCCTTTGCGCACGGCCTTGGACATGTTGGACGTGACACGATCAGGATGATCGCGTTCCAGACGTTGCGCTAACGACCGCGACAAACCTTTGGTCTGATCATAAGTCACTGCCGTATTCAGCGGCACATAGATTTGTAAACCTTTTGAGCCGCTGGTTTTTGCGAACGCTTTCAATTTCATTCCGCCCAGCAGCTCGCGCAGCCAAATCCCAACCTGACAGCATTGCACGATGTCCGCGGGCGCACCGGGATCCAGATCGAACACCATCATCGTCGGACGTTCGATGTTGTTCTTGCGCGACAGCGATGTGTGCAGCTCGAGATCGGCGAGGTTCGCTGCCCAGACCAGCGTAGGCAGATCGTTGGCGAGGCAATAATGCATGATCCGCTGGTTGCCCTCGCTCCACACCTTTGCCGTCTGTACCCATTTCGGCCGATGCGCGGGGCAGTTCTTCTCATAGAAAAACTCACCTTCCACGCCATCTGGATAGCGTTTCATTGTGAGGGGGTGGTCCTTCAAGTGCGGCAAAAGCACCGGCGCGATCCGGATGTAGTAATCGATCACCTGTGCCTTGGTGAAACCTGCCTTCGGATAAAGAACCTTATCCAGGTTTGATACCTGAAGCTTGTGATCGTCGACGATCAGTTCCTCTTTCTTGGACATCGATCTAAACCTCGCACAACGTCCATAAAGGACGCAAAGGTTCTAATTTTGCCGTACTTGGGTTGCCTTTGTGCTCTTGATGCCAATCTTTATCAAGCGAAGAAGCGCTCGGGCGGGAGCACCGGCTTGGGTTTGCAAATTCGGCCGACGCAATGTTCCCAGCTTTCGTGGCCGCTCAGGATATCGATTTCCACCCGCAGAAAATAAATCGGCACTTTCAGTTCCGCCTCCGGCAGACGCGGCATGCGCACCGAGTCTTTTTCGGTGGTGACGATCATCGCCAGGTCGCGGCGGATACAACGGTTGATAAAGCCGATCAGTTCCGGTTCGGTGTAGTAATGATGATCGATGTAGCGCTTCGCGAGATCGACGTGCGCGCCAAGTTTGGTAAGCGCGCCTTCAAAACTTTCAGGGGCTGCAATTGCGCACAGCGAACCAATGAACGCGTCGCGCAAAGC
>QHQV01000282.1 GCA_003219945.1 Verrucomicrobiota bacterium
TTTCCATCTTGTTTGGGTACGGCCATTATTACAAAGGCGCATCCGGTGTGATCGATTCCGGCTTTGCAGGACTGATCTTGGGAACCGCTTACATGCTCGCGGGTCGCAACCTGTGGGCCAGCATTCTCGCTCACGGATTCATTGACACCTTTGGGATTATCGACGCCTTTTTCGGATGGTCGAACTAGTTGGATCAGTCAATCTTGATACGATCCGCGCAGCGCACGAACGGATTCGCCCACACATTCATCGCACGTCCGTGCTGACGAATTCGTGGCTGAATGACGCGTGCAGGGCGTCACTGTTTTTTAAGTGCGAAAATTTTCAGAAGGTCGGTGCCTTCAAGTCACGGGGTGCGACTAATGCCGTTTTTACGCTTGATGACGAAATTGCGCGAGGCGGCGTGGCAACGCATTCTTCCGGTAACCACGGTGCCGCGGTTGCACGTGCGGCGAAATTGCGCGGAATCCCGGCGCACATCGTCATGCCCTCGAATTCGGCGAAAGTGAAAATCCGCGCAGTGCAAAGCTACGGTGCACAGGTTGTCTTTTGCGAACCAACAGAGAAGGCGCGTGAGATCAAATGCGCAGAGGTGATCAACCAAACCGGCGCAGTGTTGATTCACTCATTCGAAAATGAGCACGTGATAACGGGGCAGGGGACAGCAGCGATGGAACTGCTGGAAGATATTTCGGGCCTTGATGTGATCATGTGTCCAGTCGGCGGTGGCGGTCTGTTGGCGGGCACAGCGATCGCCGCGAAATCAATGCGGCCGCAGATCAAAGTGATCGCGGTCGAGCCTCAGAATGCGGATGATGCGGCGCAATCGTTTCGTGCAGGACGCCGGCTTGTGACGGAAAAGAAGTTCACCATCGCCGATGGCCTGCGCACAAATATCGGCGAACCAAACTTTGCGATCGTTCAGCAATACGTCGACGACATCGTAATCGTCAGCGAAGAAGCAATCGTTTTGGCGATGCGCACGATTTGGGAGACGATGAAGATCGTCATTGAGCCATCAGCGGCAGTTCCGTATGCGGCAATCGCCGAGCGTATAAGCGACGTCGAAAGGAAACGCGTGGGAATTATTCTCACGGGCGGCAACGTCGATTTGGATGCTTTGCCGTGGAGCTCTAGCCGGGATCGCTGATCCCGGCGGACTGGCATCAACGATGCCTGCTGCATGATAAGGATTCGTGGAGGCGGCGCGCTTATTCCAGAGCAGACGAGCAGGAGCATGAACACGAGCAAGTGCAAGAAAAGGGGATGATGAGTTACTTCCTGTTTTTCATCGCCACTGTGCTGGCGGGAACAATCAACGCATTGGCCGGTGGCGGTGGACTGATCACCTTTCCCTTGTTAATGCTCGTCGTAACACCGGTGACTGCCGACGCCACAAGCGCGGTCGCTCTCTTCTTTGCGTATCCCGCGGCTGTGTGGCGCACCCGGGACCAGTTGGCAGGTGTCCTGGGTCGCGGATGGTTATGGCTGCTTCTGATTCCAAGTGTGCTCGGCGGTTTAATCGGAGCTGTGCTGTTAAGCCGGACGGGCAATCGCAACTTTATTCAGTTAGTACCGTGGTTGGTGTTAGTGGCCACTATCATCATTGTGCTGCGGCCGATGCTGGTTCGACGCGACGAAAGTGGTAGCGTGCATCCGGACATCACGGTGGCATTGTGGCCTGTCGCAATTGCGGGCATTTTTCTAGTGGGATTGTATGGCGGCTACTTCGGATCCGGGATTGGCATCCTCATGATCGGCGCGCTGAGTTTTATCTCGCGGGGAGATATCCGGCATGTGGTCGCGCTTAGAACTTCCTCACTCTTTGCATGCGAGGAGCGGCTATCCTGGTGCTCGTGCTCGAAGGTGATGTGAACTGGAATTACGGTGTGCCGATGGCGATCGGTGGTCTTATTGGCGGTTACGTTGGGGGAACGATATCGCATCGTGCGAACCGTACAGTTGTTCGCTCGATCGTTGTCGCGATTGGTTTTGCCGCATCAGCCTATTACTTCTGGAAATTGTACGGCCCGGCCGTGATCCGGGCAGGCGCCGAATAGATGGCAGAGCAGATGTCGAAGACAAAGCTCAATTAATGGCGCGAGTGGCCAGGGCGCGAATCCAGCGCGTTCTTAAACCTCGGTCGAGGCCCAGAACTTTGCGAAGGCGCGTGGCCAACTTCGGTCGGTCACACTGTCGCGGGCAGAGTTCGCCATGCGCTCGCGCAGCGCTCGATTCGTCACGAGCATCCGAATCGCGCGCGTGAAGTCTTGGGCATCATGCGACCTGGTGATCAAACCGTTTACGTTGTCCGCCACTAATTCTTTCGGACCACCGGAATCGGAAACCACAACTGGCAATCCGGACGCCTGTGCTTCCAGGATTACATTGCCGAAGGTGTCCGTGGTGCTGGGAAAAACAAATACATCCGCCGAGGCATATGCAGTGGCCAACTCTTTGCCCCTGAGATAGCCGGTAAAAAACGCCTCGGGCAAAGATTTCGCGAGCGCTTCGGAATACGGGCCATGACCGACGACAAAAAGTTGAACAGGCAGTCCTTCTTTGCGCAGACGGCGATAAGCGTCGGCCAACAGGTCGAGGTCTTTCTCTCGTGAAATGCGGCCAACGTAGAGCAGGCGAACCTCGCCGTTCGACGCGCCGAATTTTTCGAAGAACGCGCAATCGCGTCGACCCGGGTGGAACAGTTCGTTGTCGAGGCCGCGCGGCAAAATTTTCAGTTTCGAGGGGTCGAATCCGCGTCTGACCCAGCTCTGCCTGTACTCTTCGGAATTAACGAAAACGGTGTCGAGCTGCCCATAGAACCAGTGCATGTATCCCCATGCCACGCTTTCAAGGAAACTGTCCTCAGTCAGAATCCGGATGTATTGTGGAAAATCGGTGTGATAAATGCCGCTGGTTCGGAGATTGAGCATCTTTGCCGCGAGCAGCGCGGTTAAACCCACCGGACCTGGCGTGCTGATAATGATCTCCGTGAATTGTTCCCGCTGGACATAATCCAGCATCTGCAGGATTGGGGGGAAACTTAGTTTCTGTAGTTCGTATTCGGGTAGCTCGAATTCGCCGATCGGCGGGAAATTTTTGATTGGAATATCGGAAAGTTGAAGGTCGCTTCGTGAAGCCACAACGACCAATTCCTTGCCGGCAGCGGCTCCGGCGGCGGTCATTTTGCGGATCGTTGTCGCAACGCCGTTCACGTCTTCGAGCGTGTCGGTGAACCAGGCGCGTTTGCGATTTTGTAAGGCAACCGGAACTTCGCCGGTCAACTCTTTAA
>QHQV01000283.1 GCA_003219945.1 Verrucomicrobiota bacterium
TTGCTGATCAACGAAGGCAGCGCAAGCGGCGCGGAGATCGTTGCAGGTGCGCTTAAGGATTTACGTCGGGCGGTCTTGGTTGGTGAAACCACTTTTGGAAAGGGTTCCGTGCAGAATGTTCTGCAATTGCCGGACGGATCCGCAGTGCGTTTTACCACGGCCAAGTACTACACGCCCAGCAGACAGGTCATCCAAGGTAATGGCGTAACGCCGAATATTCGCGTCGGCATGACCGCCGAACAGGAGCGCGCTCTGTATGCACTGCGTAATGCGGGAAACGTCAAGCCGGACGACGAGCTCAACATCATCAAGACCAAAGATCCCCAGATGTTGCGCGCCATCGACGCACTCAAAGGCGTAATGATTTACGCACAACAAAGCGCGCCCAAGGCGGAAGCGGTAAAGAAGTAATAGTTTGTGTCATTCCGACCGGAGTCGAGGAATCTCTGATTTTCTTCTGATGTGCAGCGCGCAGTGTAAGTTCGACAGATGTCGCGACTTCGCTCGACATGACAGTATTAGCTCTCGAAACCTCCTGTGACGAGACGGCAGCAGCGATTTTGCGCGGAGATCATTCCGGCCACGACTTGCTTGCGAGCGAAGTCGCGTCGCAGATCGCTGCCCATGAAAAATACGGCGGGATCGTACCGGAGATCGCGTCGCGCAATCATCTGATCTACGCGCCGCGCCTACTCGATCGTGCTGCGAGCGCCGCGAAAACCCGTTTGTCTGAAATCGATGCGTTCGCTGCCACTAGTGGGCCGGGTCTGGCAAGTTCGTTGATGATCGGTGCATCAATCGCGAAAGGATTGGCAATCGGCTTCGGCAAAGGGTACTTGGGCATTAATCATCTCGAAGGGCATTTGCTTTCGCCTTTTTTTAGTGTCGAAAGAGATCGCGACAACGACATCAAGCCAAATCTGTCGCTAATCGTAAGCGGCGGACACACGATGCTGGTCATCGTTCGTGGCCTAACGAATTATCAACTCATTGGCCAGACTGTTGACGACGCTGCAGGCGAGGCGTTCGACAAAGTAGCGAAAATGCTTGGGCTGGGTTATCCTGGCGGCCCGGAAATTGAAAAGCATGCGGGCGGAGGCGATCCGAAACGTTTTGATTTTCCGCGAAGTATGCTCGCTTCGGAAGATTTCAGCTTTAGCGGATTAAAGACCGCGGTACGATACTTATTACCGAAAATTGGTGTCATTCCGAGCGAAGCGCAGCGGAGTCGAGGAACCCCGGAGAACAACCTTACTGGTGACGCCTCGGGATCCCTCGATTTCGCTCGGGATGACAAGTTATTGGCGGATCTTTGCGCATCTTTTCAGCAAGCGATCATTGACGTGCTCGTGACAAAGGCAATCGCGGCGGCGCAAAAACATCGTGTCGATCTCGTGACGATGAGCGGCGGCGTCAGTTGCAATCAGGAATTACGCCGGCAAATGCACGACGCGAGCAGCCGCAAAGGAATCGAATTCAAAAGCGCCGAGCCTTGGCTGTGCACCGATAATGCCGCCATGATCGCTTTTGGCGCGTTGTTGCGACTATGCGCTGGATTTGAATCGCACGTGACCGAGGAGATTGATCCGAATTTGGCGCTCGCCTTGTAGCCGCTTTGCTGTGCGCAGCGTTCTGCACGCGTTTGTTGTCTTCCAGGCGCGGCGTCGCCCAAAGGGCGACGGCCACAGATTTAGTACTCGCGTTCGAGGAGATAATTCGCGAGCGCATGCAGCGCTTCGGCGTTGCGCTCACTGAAAATCGACAACGCGTTGTGGGCTTCGCGCGTGAGTCGTCGGGCTTCGCCGCGCGATTGCTCCAGGCCAATGACGGCAGGATACGTCGCTTTCTTTGCGGCCACGTCTTTGCCGGCGCTCTTTCCCAAAATTTCGGAGGTTTGTGTTACGTCGAGAATGTCGTCGATAATTTGGAAAGCGACGCCCAGCCGTTGCCCGAACTGTGTGATCGCGGAAAGCTTTTTGGCATCCGCGTTGGCGCTCATCGCGCCCAGACGAACTGAGGTTCTCAAAATTGCAGCGGTCTTATTCTTGTGAATGAACTGCAACTCGCGGCGTTTGACGTTTTTGCCTTCAGCTTCGAGATCGGCCACCTGACCGGCAATCAGTTTTTTGCTACCTGCCGCGACTGCGATCTCACGCAACAGCGTTGACATATCGTAACTTGGCCTCGGCTTCGCGTGCGAAACAATTTCGAACGCGGTGGTTAATAGAGCATCACCCGCGAGCACGGCGATGCCTTCGCCGAAAACCTTGTGGCAGGTGGGACGACCGCGCCGGAAATCGTCGTTGTCCATACTTGGAAGATCATCGTGCACCAGCGAGTACGTGTGAATGCATTCAAGCGCGCACGCGATTGGAAGCGCATCGTTGAGCTTTCCACGACAAGCTTCAGCCGCAGCCAGACACAGAATCGGCCGCAGACGTTTGCCGCCGGCGAACAGACTATAGCGCATAGCCTGGTGAAGCGTCGCAGGCTTCCTATTCGCCTTGGGCAAATAGCAGTCCAGGGCGCGGTCGATCAACTTCTGGCGCGTGACGAGATAGTTTTTGAGATTCACGTGTCGAAAACGGCTGCTGAATTGCTGGATTTTCTTACTGGATAATGCAACCCTGCGCAGCGTGTCCAGCGTCCAGCATCCGTTCGCAGCCTTCAAATATTTTCAGCTGTTTCTGCCGTGGCGATGGGCTTGGTGCGCATTGCAAGGAACGCACCGATAAGCAGAATGCCGGCGCTCCAAAGTTGGGCGTGCGTGAGTCGTTCGCCATAGAGCCAGGCAGAGAGGGCCATCGCGATCGCTGGGCAAAGGAGTTGCAGGCTTTGAGAGAGCGCGACTCCGATCTCCCGGATTGCTACATAGTACAAAATGTGGGCGAGCGTAATACAGGTTACTGCCGAGATGACCAGAATTAGGTTTGCTTGCACTCCGGCATGCAATGGAGTTCCGATTTTGCCGAAGGCGACGGTGAGCGGAAACAGCATTGCCGAAGTAATGAAACTGACGAGGCCGAAGCTGCGGATCGATCCAAGCTCAGCCGACGGACGTTTGATCAGAACTCCGTAAAGCGCCCAGCAACACGTGGCCGTAAAGGCAATGAATAGTCCCGG
>QHQV01000284.1 GCA_003219945.1 Verrucomicrobiota bacterium
TTTGTTGCGGTACGTCTTCGGCGCTGCATCGTCCGCAGCGGCTCGTCGAAATGGTGAGGCTGAGGTGCCCCTGGCGCTTATTGCTCTTGGCGGCTATGGCCGGGGCGAGCTCAATCCGTTCAGCGATGTTGACGTTATGCTGTTGCATCAGCAGCGCGCCGAAGTTTCGCCGCATTTGGAGGAGATGGTGAACCAGATCCTGTACCTGTTATGGGACAGCGGATTCAAAGTTGGACACTCCACCCGTTCGATCAAAGAAGCCATTGCGCAGGCCAACAGCGACATGCGCACGAAGACTGCCATGCTGGAGGCGCGGTTTCTCGCCGGCAACACAGAGCTGGCGACAGAATTTCGGGAACAATTTCGTTCTAAATGCGTCGTCGGACACGAACGCGACTACGTCGAGCTACGCCTGAAGGACCAAGTCGCCCGGCACAAAAAATTCGGCGACAGTGTTTATATGCAAGAGCCCAACCTGAAGAGCGGCTGCGGCGGACTGCGCGACTATCAAAATCTGCTTTGGATTACCTACTTCAAGGAGGGTTCGCTGAGCACAAACCAAC
The DNA here is from genome assembly GCA_003219945.1 of Verrucomicrobiota bacterium. Lineage (GTDB taxonomy): Bacteria > Verrucomicrobiota > Verrucomicrobiia > Chthoniobacterales > UBA10450 > Udaeobacter. The sequence goes on from QHQV01000284.1 coordinate 564, forward strand.
TGGTCGGGAAAGACTGGCTGAGCGAAAGCGACCAGCGCCGAATCGAGCGCGCGTACGATTTTCTTCTGCGCTTGCGCACAGACTTGCATTACGCGACCGGGCGCGCCACCGACATACTGCACATGAATTTGCAGGAACAAGTCGCAATGCGGCTCGGGTATTCGCCTCGGAAAGGCCAGCTTCGTAGCGAGGCGCTCATGCGGGACTACTACCACCACACGCGAAACATTCTGCGGGTGACGGAGCGAATTACACAGCAGTTCGTGAGCGGACACGTCACCGGCAAAACCCGCGCTCTTTTCAGTTTTCTCCCGCTAACACGCGGCCACAAGACGCCTATTAGTGAATCTTTTTTTGTTCGAAACAAACAGCTGCATCCGGCGCAGCGCGATGTTTTTCGCAACGATCCCGAGCAGATGATGCGCGCATTTCAACTGGCGCAGGAGCGTGACCTCGATGTCAGCCCGGAACTGGAAGACTTGTTGAGCAGAAGCCTACGCCATGTGACCAGAACGTATCAGTATGCTCGCGGACCGCGTGTGATCTTCACATCGATTTTGTCTCAGAAAGGCAAAGTAGGACGCATTCTGCGGATGATGCATCGGGTGGATTTTCTTGGCCGGTACATGCCCGAATTTGGCCAGCTCACCTGCCTTGTGCAGCACGAGTTCTTGCACCGGTATACTGCCGACGAGCACACGCTGGTGTGTATCGATAAACTTGATGCGTTGGCGACGACCGATAATCCGAAGCTGATTGATTATCGCAAATTGTTTGAGCAACTCGCGGACCCACTGGTTCTCTATCTCGCACTTCTTCTGCACGACAGCGGCAAGGCCGTGGGCCGGCCACACTCCGAAGCTAGCGCGCTGTTCGCCCAGCGCGTTGCGGCGCGTCTTCAATTGTCTTCCGAGCAGCGGAAATCGTTGATACGGCTCGTCGATCATCACCTCACGTTGTCAACAATGGCGCAGCAACGGAACCTGGATGATCCGGCAACAGTCATGGGATTTGCGCAGACTGTGAAAGACCAGAAAAACCTCGATGCGCTGATGTTGCTTACGCTCGCAGACGGCCAGGGCACAAGCGCTGACGCGTGGTCCGACTGGAAGGAATCGCTGGTGTGGCAACTGTTCCACCAGACCTCGCGTTATCTCGCGGACCGAAAGTCTTATTACGAGCAAACCAGAATCGCGCGCGAGAGCGTGCGTGCCTCTGTTGCCGAGAATCTTTCACCCGACTACGCGGAAGAAATTGAAGCGCATTTCGAATACATGCCCGATCATTACTTCCGCGCGACTGGCGTACCGGAGATGATCGAACACGTGAAATTGTTTCGGTCTTTTCTGGAAAGTGTTTCCAGGGTGAAAGAGTTTCCGCTCGCTGCGACGGTGAAATGGAAAATCGTGCCCGAGCACGGCCACACGGTGATGACGTTCTGCACGTGGGATCGCGAACGGCTCCTGGCAAAAATAGCGGGCTCATTTTCCGTCGTGCCGCTGAACATTTTAAGCGCCGATGTTTTTCCGCGCGGCGATAACGCGGCGCTCGGCGTTTTCCGCGTGTGCGACACGAAAGCGCAACCCGTTTCCAACCCGCTCGATTTCAAGCTCGTAGAACAAACATTGCGCCGAGCACTCGAGGACGAGAGCTTCGACTTCCTCCCATCCATTGAAAAAGCGAGGCGCTTGAGCCGCCGCGCCGGAGTGGGAATTGAATTTCCGACTCGCATCGCGATCGACAACAAAACGCATCCGACTTACACGCTCGTTGAGTTTCAAGCACCCGACCGCATCGGTCTGCTTTACGATGTACTTAGCTGCCTCGATCGCGAAAATGTTTTGGTGCCGCTTTCTCGAATTAATACCCAGGCTGGCGCGGCGATCGACACACTCTACGTGGTGGACGGCTCCAGCCATGCCAAGATCACCGATTCGCAGCGGATTCGGATCGTTCAGCAGCATTTGAAGGATACGATTCTACGCGGCTCGGCAAAACCGTAGAGAAAAGACGAGCGTTTTTCTGCTTTGCTGCGAACTCTTTTGGTCTCATGAATGTTCTCATTCTTGCTGCCGGATACGCAACACGCCTTTACCCGCTCACGCTGAACAAAGCGAAACCGCTGCTCGTAGTCGGCGGCAAACCAATCATCGAATGGCTGGTAGACAATCTCGCCGGCATTTCCGACTTGGAAACGATTTACATCGTGACCAATGACAAATTCGCGGCGGACTTCCAAGCGTGGAGTCAAAGTTATCAAAAATGCCATCCCGAATTCAAGTTCAAGATTGTTAATGACGGTTCCACCAGCGATGACGACAAGCTGGGCGCAATTGGAGACATCAATTTTGTTGTCACGCATGAGAACCTTTCCGAGACCAGCCTGTTAGTCGCCGCCGGTGACAATTTGTTCACCGGTTCACTGGCAGATTTCATGGCGAACGCGAGGGACACCGAAGTGACTGTGGCCGTTTACGACGTTGGCGATACTGAAGCGATCAAGAAGTACGGCAACGTGGCCGTTGATGCCGAAGGAATTATGACCCGGTTTGAGGAAAAACCAAAA
>QHQV01000285.1 GCA_003219945.1 Verrucomicrobiota bacterium
GGCTCGACATCGGAAGCAAAGAAACGCTCGAGAACGCTGACAAGATTTTGGCTGCGCCACGTTGAAGTCCTTGAGGCGTTAGATCGTTGAATCGAGAAGTCGATGTAACCGATGTAATGGTTTTAACCAATAACGGTCACTTTAATCGTCCTTCATCGAACTCAATCAGATCGAAATAAGTCCGAATATCTTTACGTCCGTAGCCGCCGGCTTCTTTGAGAAAATGCAGGAAACGCGCGTTCTTTGCGGCGGTATCGGGATGACGTGAAATCATGGCCTCGTTCCATTGATCGATCGCTTCCAGCGAATGTTGCTCTCCATTTTTCTGCACCCAAGCGAGAACTGCCTGGTCGTCATCCAGCTTGTTGGCGATTTCTTCAAATGCGTCACCGTCGATTTTGAG
>QHQV01000286.1 GCA_003219945.1 Verrucomicrobiota bacterium
CATGAAGTTGCCATTTTCGATAATCTGAGTGAAGGCCATCGGGCCGCTGTTGATTCGCGCACGCATTTCATTGAAGGGGAACTTGCGGATCGCCAGCAGATCCAGGCTGCCCTTTCCGCTCATCGCTCGGACGCCGTGATGCATTTCGCGGCCCACGCGCTGGTTGGCGAGTCAATGCGTAATCCCTCCAAATATTTTCGGAATAATCTCTGCAATGGATTGAATCTGCTCGACGCGATGGTCGCGGCTGATGTCCGGCGGATCGTCTTCTCGTCCACCTGCGCGATCTTTGGTCCGCCTGATCGCGTGCCAATCGATGAAACCGCACAGCCACGTCCCATCAGTCCCTATGGCGAATCCAAACTCGCGTTCGAAAAAATTCTGCGTTGGTACGACGACATCCATGGGGTGAAATTTGTTTGCCTGCGCTACTTCAACGCCTCCGGCGCATCAGAGAAATTTGGCGAAGACCATCGACCGGAGACGCATCTCATTCCAACTGTGCTACAGGTGGTGCTCGGTGAGAAACCGAACGTCGAAATCTATGGAACCGACTACGACACGCCGGATGGAACGTGTATTCGCGATTACATTCACATCCTCGATCTCGCCAAGGCGCATATTTTGGCTCTCGGTGAGGGCGCCAGCGGTTGTTACAACCTCGGCACAGGTGGCGGTTCGAGCGTTCGAGAAGTGATCGAATCGTGCCGCAAAATCACTGGCCGGAAAATTGAGACGATCGAAAAACCACGCCGGCCAGGCGACCCGCCCCGGCTTATCGCTTCCTCGAAGAGAATTAAGAACGAAGTTGGCTGGCAACCGCAATTCCAATCGCTCGACGCGATTATCGATAGCGCTTGGAAATGGCACCAGAAATTCCCACGCGGCTATAGCGACTAAGCGCGAGCCCCTATCGCGCTCCTGTATCGCAGCGAGACGTTTTGGTAGCGCGTCACTCCCTCCGTGGACGCCGCTCGCGCGAATTGTAAAACACAACGGCGTGCAGAGGACTGCCCGCCCTACGCGGCACTCTTCGCGGCCTAAAGGCTACAGTGCGGCGGCGAGAGCTGCTTCAACCGTCTCGATTCGGAGATCATCAAGTTTCCCGCTTGGTGACCTGAAAACTTGCACGTTCTGGTTCTTCGGCGCCCAAACATTGGGATCTGTCGGACCAAAGAGGACAATGCAATTTGCGCCCGCGGCCGCAGCCAAGTGCGAAATTCCACTGTCGTGCCCGATGAATATCGAGCGGTCAAGGACGGCAGCGAGGCGAGGCAGCGGCAGATTCTTGGCGAAACGAACATCGCGATCCTTCCATTCGCGTTCCAATTGGTCGGTCTGAGCTTTGTCTGCCTCGCCTGAGATCACCAGTATGCGTTCGAGGTCTGCGAAATGACTGCCTGCCGAAAACAAGCTAATCCAGTTTTCCAGGGGCCAGTTCTTTTCGCGACTGCCGCTTCCCGGGTGTATGGCGATAATCGGTTGGCGCAGCGACGCGAGAAATTCGCGGGCAAAGTCCCGATCTTCTATCGAAGGAAAAATTCTCTCGGCAAGATCGACAACGTTGATTCCCAGTGCCTCGATTGGTCGCGCAAGCTGCCGCGCGGCGTGGCCGGCGTTTTCTACGATCCTTGCGGGTCCGCAAATCAAATTTTGAACACCACAGCGGCGAAGATTTGTTTCGAAGATCTGGTCGGGATCATAGAGGTAACTGACGATTAAATCGAAGCTCGCGAAATAATCGGCCAATTTCGCAGGTAATTCTGAGTTGCGCGCGAAAAATCTGGCGAGTGGTCCGTATTCGATCGAATGGACTGCTTGCGCGTAGAACCGATTTTCTGCAAGCGCTGCAATGTGCTTGTAGCCGAGAATCTCGATATGTGCCTGCGGCCTCGCGTCACGAAGCGCTTTGAGCGCAGGCAAAGTGAGAATGAAATCGCCGATTGCGCCGCCGCGGATCACCAGAATGCGATTCATCTGTCTTGTGTAGCCACGGCCCTGCGGGCCGTGGTCATCATGAAATCGAAAGGAGTCTGCCTAGACCGGCCACAGGCGGGTGGCTACAGCAAAGTTCCTGTTAATATTGCGTAAAGGTGAATCTCAGAATCACGCCGCCGTAAACTAACGCGATAGCGTGCAGACAGCGCCAGCGGAAAACACTGCGAGCGCTCCAATTAATTTGATCTCGAAGGACGTACGGAATTGCCACCCAGAACAAGCCCGCGGTAATCAGCAGATAAGCAAACACCGTCACGAGCAAGCGGCTCGTTTCGTAACGCAAAAAGGCCGCGTCAAGAAGCGGTTCCGCCGTGAGCAAACAGAGAATCCCGAGAGCGCGTACCGCAAGAAATTCATCCACGAAAACCAGCGTGAGTACGTAACCGACTGGCAAAGCAATCAGGAGCGGACGACGGAAGCTGGAGAATTCACCCATCTGGATGGTGGCGACCAACCAGAAGGTCCAGGCGAGGCAAATGGTGAGCAACACAACTCCGGCAACGCGAGAGCGCGGAAACTGCTTTGCGACTTGCGCGAAGTCCGGTTTTATCAACCCAAGCACAGCGACTACAACAAGAAACACGCCGGCGATTACTCCAGCTGTGTGCAAAGAGAGATGGTAAATCATGCGTCGAACCAGACTGATGGCGTGTGATTTTGGATACGGTGGCGCAAGTTTCAACTTGCGATTGAATAGGCGCTACTCTAGCAGGGGCATCCCGTAGAGGCTAAACCCGTTGGCCCGCTCAATTCGCACATTCAGAAGTTCGCCAACAAGTTCATCGCTCTCGTCAGGGTGTCGCTTTGGCGAATGCGGAAATACGACAATCTTGTTTGTGCGCGTTCGCCCCATTAGACGGGCGCTGTTTGTTTTGCTGGGGCCTTCGCAAAGCACTTCCACATGGCTTCCGACCAGGCGTTCGAGAATCCGGCGATTCGATTTGTTTACAACCTCGAGCAAATCTTGATTGCGCTCTTCTTTGAGGCGCTCGTCGATTTGTTGTAGTATTTTCGCCGCCGGAGTACCGCGCCGTGGTGAGTAGCGAAACACAAATGCGTTATCAAATTGGATTTCCTCGACCAAATCGCGTGTTTGCCGGTAGTCCTCGTCCGTCTCGCCGGGAAAGCCGACGATGATGTCGGTCGTAATCGCAACGCCATCGCGCGCCCGCCGGATGCGTTCGACCAGATCCAGATACTTCTCTGCGGTGTACGCGCGGTGCATCGCTTTCAGAATCTTGCTCGAGCCGGATTGCAACGGCAGATGAACGTGCTCGGCTAATTTTGGCAATCG
>QHQV01000287.1 GCA_003219945.1 Verrucomicrobiota bacterium
CCTTGTTTCTTATCCGTCGAATTCGGCTGGGCAAATGCCAGTGGGGCAATCACCAAACAGCCGAGCGTGACAATCATTTCCTTCATGTTCGCCTCCTGTTGTTAATGCATGTTGTACGGAGCAAACTTCAGAGGTGGTGAAAATGGAACAAGAGCCACTTCGCGTGTTTCCAACAGCCCACTTTCCATAGCGCTGCCATTTGGTCGAAGACGCTGAAACAGCGCAACACTTCTCCGTGCGAATCTACTAGTAGATACGAGCGTCATCAGTGCTGGATGAGAGAAGAACGGCCAAACCCACCCCAACCAAAGATGGCAGGCAAGACCGGTGCAGGCGCAAACCGAGCGCGATGGACGCTAATCTGAGAGCCGATCGCATTCGCATTGTATTCTGCCGCGAACCAATGATACAACTGGACGTGCCTGCCGATGATTCAACATTGCTGATGGTGAGTACGAATCCTACCCGCTATCGGTAGACGGATTCACGTTTTCGGCGATTGTGCTTCGGCTAATATCTCACCTCGTTATGAGCGGCTTCTTTGAGGAGGTCTCATTTACCTCTGCCAAGGTGACAAAGCAAAAGCGATGACCGCGCTTGAGCATGCTCGCGCTATTGCGGAGCAATTGGTGCAGGAAAGCCCTAACGATACTCGCAGACTTGCGATTCTGGGTGAGCTTCTAGCGGCGCTCGGTGAGAAAGAAGCCGCTATCGCAGAAGGCAAACGCGCGACTGAACTTTTGCCCGAATCAGAGGACGGTTATGATGGTCCAGAAATCACTTGCCGGCTTGCACAAATTTATGCGTTGACTGGCGAATCTGATGAAGCATTTCGATTGCTCGATCATTTGCTCGAAGTTCCAAACGGTCTCACGGTCGCCATGCTCAAACTCGATCCGGCATGGGAGCCGTTGCGGAAAGATCCCCGTTTCCGAGCGCTGATCGACAAATACGCGGCCAACCGCTAACGCGACATTTAGACTAAACATGAAAACGGCTTACGGACTCGGCATTCCGGAAACGTTCGAAAAGGTATGCGATCCAAATCGTGTCGCTTTGCTCGTGTACGACATGCAGGTCGGCATTTTGCGTCAGATCAAAAACCCGGAGCAAATCACCCTACAAGTTCTCAAGCTCCTAATAGCTGCGCGAAAAGCTAAAGTGCGCGTCTTCTTTTCGCGTCACTTTTCGCTGCCAAAAGAGCTAATGGGGATGTTTCAGTTCCGCATGGCGATGGCCTGGCAACGCGCGGATTCGCCGGAACAGGTGAATCCATGGTTTCTGCGCGACGCTCCCGGATTTTAGATCTTGCCGGAATTGCAGCCGCATCCGACTGAAGGCGTCTTCGACAAATTGACTATGTCGGCCTTCGAAGGGACGTGGCTCGATTTCGTTTTGCGAGATTGCGGCATCAACGCCTTTATCATCGTCGGCGTAGCGACTGAGATCGGGATCGAACCGACCGTGCGCCACGGGGCCGATCTCGCTTATACTCCTGTGCTCGTCACCGACGCTTGCGGCGCTGGCAATGAAGAAGCCGCCAAGCGATCGATCGAAAGCTTGAAATTTGCGGGCGACGCTTTGATCACGGACACGGAGACGATTTGCGACTTGCTCCGAAAGCGATCCGGCGTCCGCAACGCGTGAGTCTTAATCGACGCGCGGCAAGAACTCTTCACGGACAATCTTGCCATCCTTCACTGTGTAGACGCCGACTTCGGATAATTTTCGCCGCTGCTTCGAATTCTTGTCGGTAACGTCCGCATCATATTGCACGACGAATCGATCATTCCCGACGAATGGATCACCAGCATCGAAGCTGTGGATTTCCATCGCGTTAACCCACCAATCGATTTTGCCGCGAACGCCTTCTTTTCCCCGGGTTTCCGGTGAACCGCCGCCGGCGCTGTATGCTTCCACGCTCACGACGTTGTCGTCGTAAAGTTCAAGCGCTTCATACCACGCTTGTTTTCGAACTAATTCCACGACCTTTTTTGCAACTTCTTCGGTGTTCATTCTTCCTCCTTTGTTTATCCCGACAATTTACTGGCTGATAAATTGTTCAAGTCGATCAAGAAGACTGTTCCAACCCTCACTGTGGCGATCGCGCGATTCTTCGCTCGGCAACTTCTCGTGTCTTAATCGGAGTTCCGTTCCGCCACCCGACTCGAACAGTTCAACTGTGACAACGCTGGTCCGGTTCTCCCAAGTTTCATCGTCATCCCACTGCCAGGTGAAGACAATTTTCTTCCCGGGAATCAATTCGCGGTATTCGCCGAACGCGCTCATCTCCTCCCCTTCCGGACTGGTTAAGTCCCAGCGATATTTGCCGCCGACCCGCACGTCGGCGGTCAGGTTCCGGGTGCGAACGCCTTCAGGTCCCCACCATTCTTTTAATTGGACTGGATCGATCCACGCTTTATAAACGCGAGCAGGCGGCGCGTTGATGAACCTCGAGATTTCGAGCGATGTTTTCTCTGCAATTTTCTCGTTCATGTTTTTGCTTTCGAGCTTTCAACAAATTGTTTCAGCTCCGAGCCGATAATCGCAGTCCAGCCGGCTTCGAAATTCTTCCGCGCATATGCGGGCGTCTTCGGAAACGTTTCGATTCCCGTGTGCGCGAGCTTCAGTCGCGTCTTATTGCCCTCTGGGAATAGTTCAAACGTGACGAGAGAATTTCCCGGCTCCCCTTTGTATCGCCAGGTGAAAGCGATTTTCTTTTGCGGAATCACTTCCGTAACTTTGCAGAGGTGGTGATAACTGTTGCCTTCGTGCTCGACTACAAATTCGAATTCGCAGCCGATCTCCGGCTGAAATTCGTTTATGTCGAAATACCACTGCGCCATTTCATTCACGTCGGTGAGCGCAGTCCAAACTCGTTCGACCGGAGCATCGAAAGTGCGTTCCACAATGATGGCTTCAGCTAGATCGTTTGTTTTAGTCATGATGTTAACTCATTGATATCGGGTCACATCGTTCTTGTTTTCTTCCTTCGACCGCCCTTCATTGTTTGTTCCCCTTTCGCCTCACGGTCGACCATTTCCTTCATCGGCACGCCTGCGGGCAGCGATCCCGGGCGTCCCCGGCCTTGCCCCGCCTGAATTCCACGCTCAACCGCAGCGCTCCAGCCCTCGGACGGCGGGGCGTCCGTGTAGTCGTCATTCCAGTTCCACCACTCGTACGGCGGAGTTTGAGGACAGCCCTCGGGCGAGTCCTCCCACTCCTCTTGGCGGCCAAGCGCTGTCATGTCAAGATAACTCCACGTGGTGCCGAACGCCTCATCGCCGCGGGCGTTGATGAAGTAGGTGCGGAACACGCGGTTGCCGTCGCGAATAAACGCGTTGTGACCATGCCATTCGTCGACACCGAAGTCCTTGTCGAAGTCGTCG
>QHQV01000288.1 GCA_003219945.1 Verrucomicrobiota bacterium
TGAAGTCGCTCGCCGACGAAAACCGAAGGCTGCGCGCGAGGCGACTCAATGGCTCCGGCTCGTCCGGAACAGTGTGGGTCTGTTGTTCGGCTTCGATCTGCAGACGGTGTTCAACGCGGCGGAGGAATCGATACGCATTATCGAGCGCCAAAACTTCATCGTGCGGAAGCAAATCCAGTTCTCGCAGTGCGCGGAGCGCCTTGAGCATACTCGGTTCCTGCAAAAACGGATTACGCGCGCCATGGATCAGCTGGAGCGTTTGCACGATGAACTCGATGTCGCGAATGCCGCCGCGCCCAAGTTTTACGTCGCGCTCCAGCTTTTCCGGCCCAACCACGTCCCGTTCGATGCGGTGCTTGATGTTCGCAATCTCCTCGAGCAGATCTGGCGTTGCACTCTTTGGGTAAATGAACGGCTGATGTAGCCGCAGGAAATCGTAAGCCAACTCGCGGCTGCCGGCGATTCCGCTGGCCTTGGTCAACGCAATCCGCTCCCATGTTTCCCCGAAGCCAGCGTAATAGTTTTCCATGCTCTCGAGAGACCGGGCCAGTGGACCTGCCGAGCCTTCGGGGCGCAACCGCAGATCCACTCGAAACAGCAAGCCAGCCGAATGCGGCGACGAAAATGTTTCGAGGATTTTATTTGCCAGTCGGTTGAAAAATTGATGATATGAAATGTGCGGCGCGAGCTGGCCTTCCTCGCTGTAGAGAAAAAGAAGGTCGACGTCCGAGCTGTGATTGAGCTCGCCTCCACCGAGTTTCCCGAGTGCAAGAATCGCAAACTCCGCTTTTGGCGAGCCGTACCGTTGCCGCAGTTCGGCGTCCCAAAAATCGAACACGCGACGAAGACAAATCTCTGCGATCTGTGACAGCTCACCGGTTGTCTCCTCCAGCGGCGCGACCGCAGCCAGTTCGCGCACGGCCACGCGTGTCATCTCGCGGCCCTTCCAAAAGCGTAGTGCCCCGAAATTGTTCTCGGCCGCAGAGTCACCCGCGAGCGCGTGCAATTCAGCGACCATTTCCGCATGGCCGCGCGATGCGAGGCACACCTCGGGCTGAGCGAGCCACAGCAGCGTTTCAGGATTGCGCGTCAACCGCGTTGCGCAGATGCTCGAGACCGCCAGAAGATGCAGCAGAGCCGTTTCACCTAACGGAAACTGTTCAATCACTTCGGCAAGGGGGATCGCGTTTGCCGGCCATTGTTCGTTGAGCTGAACCAAAGTGGTCTCTACCTGTGAAGGGTTCAGCGATGTGGCTGCTTTTTCCCGAATCCAGCCCGCGCGTTGATTCATCGGGCAAAACATCATGCGGTTCTGGGCGAAAGACCAGTTGTGGCAGTGCTCAGACTCGAGCTCGTGCACAATAATGCGCTAAGGCAATGCCGAAGGCGATAGCACAGAAAGGGCTTTTGCGTGCATTTGGAAATCAACCGGGCAATTACCGGCTACCTCACCATCCAGCTCTACGGGAACGTCCTGCTCGCTGCTTACGCGGAGTTGGCGAGTCTGAAAATATTCCACTTCCGGAACGCGGATATCGGAGCTGAATACAACGTCATGCAAGTATTTAATGATCTCGAGAAACCCGAGACGCTTGAACACAACCACATCAAGTAAACCGTCATCGACAATGGCCTGTTTGAAAAAGGGGAAAGGTCCGCCGTAAAGACGCCCGTTCCCGACAAGCACAAACGATCCTTCCCGCACAGGCGCGTCTTCCGACTCGATGGAAAGCTTCGGAGGTTGGCGCGCTGCGATGTGTGCTGCGGAGATAAGATAACTGAGCGGGCCAAGGCTGCGCTTAAACGCAAGGGTGGTTTCTTTGACGGCTTGTGCGTCGAGCCCAATGCCACCAAGTTGCACGAAGTATTTTCCATTCGCGCTCGGTAGATCAACGAGACGCACGTTTCCCGTCTGGATGATTTCCCAGCAAAGCTTGAGATTGTTCGAGGGGAGACCAAGTTCCATGGCGAAAACGTTGACCGTGCCCATGGGGAGAATTCCCAAAGCAGCATTGCTGCCGGCGATTCCGTTTGCCACATGATTCACCGTTCCGTCACCGCCAGCTGCAACCACGCGTCCAAAACCTTCCTCAGCGGCACGTCTCGCGAGCGCTTCCGCTTCACCAGCATGCGAGGTGATGCGGATCGGCCGACCGCCGACGATTGATTCGACTCGCTCCTGGCAGTCTCGAATAGTTTCGAGATTTCCCGCCGTTGGATTGAGAATGACAACAATGTCGGTCACGTGAAAAAGTAATCAGAGCCTTTGATCTTTGCTTCAAACTGGCGCTGCGTAACTTCTGAGGGTGCAAAAATTCCGCCGGCTGGCAGTGATCGCTCTGGGGGCATTGATTGGACTCGGTGCGGTGGTTTTGCTCGGCGTGAACCTGTATGTACAATCACAAGGGGCACAAG
>QHQV01000289.1 GCA_003219945.1 Verrucomicrobiota bacterium
CTTCGCCGACGCGCAACGTGAGGAACGCGTTCGCCGCGCCGTTTGAGACGCATTTGACCAGGAGCGCTGAGATGCCGCTCAAACCTGGAATTCCGCTTTTCAGCGCCGGCACTACCGACACCGCAAGCGGCGCAACCATTTCTCCGAGGTCCAGCGATTCGAGTCCGCTGGCGACGAAAGCTGTGCCGCCAACATTCGCATACAACCGAAGCAGTTCCCGCGGCGAAGGCCGCTGCACGTAAATGCGCGCGATGCGTCCGACCATCTGAATTTGTGTGAAAAGCACAATGAGTCCGTCGAGCCGGCCATTTTGCATCAACGCGGTGCTTAGAAAAACTGTGCTCGCCGTTCTGCGCACGACCAGGTCCGCTTCCTTCGACAGGTGCGCAACGGCCGTTTCAACCTCAGCGTCTGTACCTACTGGCAACTCGCGAGTGCGCGGATTATTCGCCAGCCGCGAACGCAACGTCTGCAGATAAGCCTCGTGTTTAGGCCCGGATGTTTCTTCCGGCGGCACGAGTGCTGGCGGCAACTGCGCATAAGCGATCACGCAATACAGCGCAAAAAATCCAGCTGCCAGACAAAGTCCCCAGAAAACAACCGTCCCAGCGACCGGGTGAATCCTGTCGGCTAACGAGATTAAACTCGTCGCACCGGCGACGATCAGCGACAGCATGGAAATCGCGGCCAACGCGAGAAGCACCAAAATGATTCTCCTCAGACCCGAATTTTGATCTGCTGTATGTGCATTCATTTGTCAGTATAACTGTCCGCAGACGCCGCTCGCCTGCAATTCGGAATCGGGAAATAGGACGAGGTAGGGCGGGCAGTCCTCTGCGCGCCGGGTTGCGTGGGAGTGGCTGGCACGGAGTGCGAAGGCTTACCGAATCTCTGCAAATCTGCGTTGATCTGGGGAGAATAAATCCCATCGTATCTCGCGATGAAAAATACGTTCGTCGCAATTTCTTCTGCAGGCCCGAACCGGGATCCGTCGAAGAGCACGCGAGAGCAACCGCTTTGGGACGAGCATGCCGTATTCATCGATGAACTTGTCGTCGAAGGTTTTGTGTTGATGGGCGGACCGTTCGTCGACGAAGGCGGCTCGATGCTGATCGTCAACGCCGATGATGAAATTAAAGTTCGAGAGAAATTGAAAAGTGATCCGTGGATGAAGCACGGCATTCTAAAACTGGAGAGCGTCAAGCGCTGGCAAATCTTCATCGACGTTCGCAACTAGGTAACGCTTGCCGTATTGGCAACGCGCGAAAAAAATTTCCAGTTCGCACTGCAGCCAATCGCGCGCGAACGTGCCGTCATGCAATTCGCTCGATCAACTCTCGCTTTTTTGAGCTTAACCGGTCTCGGACTGCTGTCGGTCTGCACAACACGCGCTGATGAAAAGCCAACGATGCGAGCCGTCGTCGCACACAAATACGGGGCGCCCGAAGTGCTCAAGATCGAACAGGTTCAGCGACCGGAGCCGAATGACGATGAGGTGCTCGTACGCGTGATCGCCAGCAGTGTCAACCCAGCCGATCCGCTCACGCTCAGCGGGAAATACGCGAAGGAGTTCGGCACCCATCTGCCGCTGATTCCGGGCTACGACATCGCTGCGGTTGTCGAGAAAACGGGGGCGAACGTTACCAAGCTCAAAGTAGGCGACGCGGTTTACGGTTATCCGACTTTCGGCGGTGGTTGGGCGGATTACGTGACTGTCAAGGAATGGGAAGTTGCTGCGAAACCAAAGTCTCTCAACTTCGTGGAAACCGCGGCTGTACCGATGGGCGCATTAACTGCCTGGCAGGCGCTTGTGGACGTGGCGAAACTCCAGCCCGGACAAACAGTTCTCGTCCACGGCGGCTCAGGAGGCGTTGGTAGTTTTGCGGTGCAGATTGCAAAAGCGCGTGGTGCCCGGGTCATCGCGACCGCTTCGACAGCAAACCAGGATCTTCTGAAGCAGCTCGGCGCCGACATGGCAGTGGATTACACCACAACTAAGTTTGAAGACGTCGCCAAAGAAGTGGACGCAGTTCTCGATCCGGTGGGCAAAGACACGCTCGCGCGGTCTTATGGCGTGGTACGGAAAGGCGGCATCGTTATGTCACTGGTCGCGCGACCC
>QHQV01000290.1 GCA_003219945.1 Verrucomicrobiota bacterium
AGCCGGAAAGATAAAGGGTTTCTCCACCCCCGCGGCGCTTTGTCCATCGCCGATTTGGATGGAACGAAACCGCCACCGTTTGCGCGAGATAGATTTTCAGACGGCACACGAAACGTTGACTGAAACTCTCGAGGCCGACGGATTCAGCGTAGAAGCCTTCGCTCCGGCATTCGCCTCACTCGACGATTTACAACGAATCGCCGATCCAAGCGTGCCATTGCCGAATTGGCGGACTCAATTACCTGAATCATCGAGTTGGTGGTTTTTGATCGACCGCTACTTCGGGCAAGACCCGTTGCTAACGACTGGATTTGTAGCAACCAACGAACCACTCACAACGCACGAGCAAAGCCAGGAGCTGCAACGCGATCTGTCAGTGGCCGGCGTCCCGATGATTCTGACGGGTTGGACTTACGTGCTCGCCGATCTCCAACCGTGGTCGCACCATCAACTCCTGATCATCAGCGCGTTGATGGCCATTTTCGACATCTCATTGCTGGCCATTTTGTATCGTGACGTTCGCTTATGGTTGATTCAGGTCATTACACTCGCGTTCGGGATTGGAGCGATGATCGCTACCATGAAGCTGCTGCACATCCATTTGAATCTGCTCAATGTGCTCTCGTTCCGTCTCGTGCTCGCGATTGGCGTGGATTATGGAATTTACGTCGTGCTCGTCTGGCAAAAAACACACGATATCCAGCGTGACGTGGCGGGTGTAGTGAAACCGGTCTTGCTCGCAGGACTTACAGCGATCAGCGGTTTCGGGTCGCTCGCGCTTGCGCGAAACCCAGCGCTCACTGGACTAGGCATTGGGTGCGCGATTGGCATTTTCTGGAGTCTGATCGCCACAATTTTCTTCACCTTACCTGCGATGGCCGCAGTTAAACCCAAGGGCTACCAGCAACATCGTTAAGCCAGCGGCGTCCGACACTTTTCGTGCAGCCAAAGGCCTGTTACACTAGCAAGCAATGCGCCGGCAGGGATTGCTGTGGCTGAATGCGGCTTTATGCGTTATTCCCGCTTCGCTTTTCGCGGGAGCGGCTGTCGAGGGACGCGTGGAGCTTCCGAAATCGCGCTCGGCGCCGGTTCAGGCAAAACGGTACGAGGTCGTGACCAAGGCCGGAGTTCTTTCGACGCAGCCGCCGCTGGCCGTGATCTATCTTGACGGCAATTTCCCGCGACCCGCTTCGTTGCCAACAAAAGAAGTCGCGCAAAAGGATTTGACGTTCATTCCAGCGCTCCTGCCGATAGAAGCGGGAACCAATGTACAATTCCCAAATCTAGATGACCAGTACCACAACATCTTTTCCTATTCGCCCGCCAAGCGATTTGATCTCGGGCGTTACCGCCCGGAGGAACGGCCGATACCTTCCGTAACGTTTGATCAACCGGGCCTGGTGACTCTGCGTTGCGACATTCACGAGCATATGCGCGGATTGATCCTCGTATTGAAGACGCCGTACTTTGTGATGTCGGACACGGCTGGGCGCTTTCGATTAGATAAACTTCCGGCAGGTCGCTACATACTGAAGGCGTGGATCGACAGCAGAACTACGCACGAAAAGCCAATCGACTTGAAGGACGGTCAAACGCTGCACGTTGATTTGCCATGAACGCAGGGGGTGCGATGAGAAGCAAGGAGCTCGCTACCTTTCGCACCCGATTGTTCACCGCGATCATGGTGATCGTAGCGACATTGACTGCGCTCGGGTTTTATCTGGCACAGCGCAGAGTCACAGCGGATGCGG
Organism: Verrucomicrobiota bacterium; assembly: GCA_003219945.1. Taxonomy (GTDB): domain Bacteria; phylum Verrucomicrobiota; class Verrucomicrobiia; order Chthoniobacterales; family UBA10450; genus Udaeobacter. The sequence goes on from QHQV01000290.1 coordinate 1,752, forward strand.
AGCGGAACCTGCAGCAGACATTTCAGACCGAGCTTTCTTCGATGCACAAAGTCGAGGAACTGCGCTACGCCGCGCTCGCGGAGCGTTGCAACGCGCTCGTAGCCAAACCGCGGATTCACGCCGCGATTGAGGATGACGCAATCGATCTGCTGTATCCAAGCGCGAAGGATGAGTTGCGCGATCTTATGGAAGGCGAGGAACCGCCCCCCGAGCAAGCAGCACGATCTCTGCATGCCAGGTTTTATCGCTTTCTCGACGAGGACGGCGCAGTCATCAAGCCGCCTAATCCGTCGGATGTAGGAGAACTCGAAGCAGCGACAGAAGCGCAACTTTCGCTCAAAAAATTGCCCGACACACGGCAGATCGGGTATATCCAATCTGCTGGCGCTATCCACGAAGTGATAGCCGTGCCGATCTTCTCGACCGACACAGGGGATTTGGTTTCAGCGCTCGTGATCGGGTTCAAGCCTTTCGAGCTCGAAAACAAAAACACCGGAATGCAAAGTGGCATTTGGGTTGATGGCCATCTCCATCTGCCGGCGCTTGCGCCCTCCGCACAAAGTTCCCTCAACAAAAAGGTACAACCTGCGCTCACCAATTCTGACTCAGAGCAAAACTATTTTCGCGTGGAAGTGGCTGGTGCGCCTCAGCTGTTGTTTCATAAGCGGCTTAATCCGGGATCGCTGTTTCCACCCGCATACGAAATTTCCTTGTATCCTCTCGCTTCGTGGACGGCACAACTGCATCGTCTCCGCTGGCAAATTGGCGGCGCCGGCGCGCTTCTGTTGTTAGGCGGATTCGTCGCAAGCCATTTCGTCGCGCGCAGCATGTCCGCGCCCGTGAAGAAACTGGCGCTCGATTCGGAAGAAAACCGCGCAGAAAGAGAACGCGCCGAGGCCGCGCTGGCATCCACCGCCCAGGAACTGGAGCGATCCGCCAGATACTCAGCCGATGCGTCACACCAGCTGAAAAGCCCCATGACGGTCCTTCGAATCGGTCTCGAATCACTGCTGGAACGCGAAGGATTTAAGCCGGAAGTCTACGAAGAATTGTCCACTCTGCTTCATCAAACACGTCGGCTAAGCGGTGTAATTGACGATTTGCTTTTGTTGTCGCGCATGGATGCAGGTCACCTACAAATCGCATCGACATCCGTGAATCTTAGCCAGCTCGTTGATGAATGGCTGGATGACCTTGGCGCGTTGCCGGATTCCCCGGACGTGAAGATTGAAAAGGAATTTCCGCGCGGGCTTTTTGTGGCTGGCGAGAAACGCTACACGTCCCTCATCGTGCAAAATCTTTTGGAGAACGCGCGAAAGTACAATCGTGCGGGTGGGCGAATTCGGGTTATTGCACGTGGCAACGGCAGCGACGTCGTGCTCACGATTGGAAACAACGGTCGAACGATTCCGCCGG
>QHQV01000291.1 GCA_003219945.1 Verrucomicrobiota bacterium
AAGGTGGCGCCGATGAAATCCAGCACATTAATTTTATCGAACTGAATTTCCTCTTCCCCGAGGTCGAGGAAACGCGCAACCGCGACCGCTTCATTAGAGTTGCCGAGCACGCCCGCGAATTTACGCCTGACAAGCCCGAGGTGCGCGATTTCATCGCGTTCCTGAAGCAACATCACACCGTGCTCGATCCAACCATGGACGCGTTTGAAGGCCTGTTTTGCGGTGATCCGGCGATCGTCATGCCCGGCCTCGAAGATATCGCGTCGCGTTTTCCGCCACAGGTTCGCCGCCAGCTTTTGAGTGGCGCACTCGAAGTTCCGAAAGACAAAGAGGCGGCTTATCGTGAGGCATTCCCGGCGATGCTGCGCTTGTTAAAAGCGCTTCATGACGCTGGGATCACAATCATCCCGGGGACGGATAACTTGGCTGGTTACATGTTGCACCACGAACTTGAGCTTTATGTGCGAGCGGGTATTCCAGCGGCTGAAGTCTTACGAATGGCGACGCTGACTCCAGCGTTGGTCATGGGCGTCAATAAAGATCGAGGCGTGATTGCCGCGGGCAAACTTGCCGACATGGTGCTCATCGACGGCGATCCAACTCAAGAGATTCGCGATATCAACAAGATCACGACTGTGATCAAAGGCGGCAAAGTTTACGACCCGGCAGCGATTGAAAAGGCTCTCGGTATCGCGCCGCGTTAAAGCTGGCCAGTCGGCAAGTTTAACAGCGAAACCTTTCAACGCTTCAGGTTAGCGCCCGTCAGGGCAAAATGTCTTAGTCAAAATCGGCCTGCGGGCGACCCAACCGAATTCGAAGGCTGCCCCAAAATCCGGGCCGACTCGGGTGGCTTTCGGGTTCAACACGGAATCGACAAATGCTTGAGCAGCCGTTTTACTCGCGGCAATATGTTCAGTGCTTTGCAAAAATCGGCGCTAGCCAAGGAGCCAATCAGCTTCCTCACGATTGTAGTGATGATGATCGTTCTTCTTTTCAGCGCTCCTTCATCTTTCGCTACAACGAAGGGTTTGAGTCAGATCGTGACTCCAGACTTGCAACCGACGGGAGATCTTTCCTTAAGTTTTCAGATTCAGGACAAGCGCATTGCGAACCCGTATCAATTGCAAGCGGAGCTGGGCTTAACGAGGCGGGCTGAGGTGGCGGTGTTTCGCGGATTTCAACCCGACGAATGGATTTTCGGCACAGAGATCGGATTGTTAACGAAAGAGCCTTTTCTTCTTTCCGTTGGTTTCGTCAATTGGTCGCCTCACCTGGATGTAGATCCTCAACCCTTCATCGAAGCTGGTTATTACACAGAGCATCACAAGATCATCGCCGGAGCTATTCACGCCGGCTACAAAAACGAAGCGATCCTCGGCTATGCCTACGACTTCAATGAGAGGTGGCGCTTGCAGTTCGATTGGCAAAGCGGCTCTGAAAACTCATCAACCGTCGGTTTCACCTGCAACGTCACACCAGATTTCCAATTCAATCCGGCGCTGTACGTCAACAATGGTCCGAAGCACGATCTGTTCGGTTATATAGTCTTCACATACACTTTTCATGTCTGGAGTAAGGGATGGCCACCACGCCGCATCGGCCGTTGAGATCAATCATCTCTGCTAGAGAGAGTTGGTGACAAGCGCGTCGCCGGCGCAAAATAATTTGTGTCCACAAGCTCGAAACCGCCGGATCGCCAATGGGATTTCTAAAAAATAGTTGCAGACTCCGGCACGCCGTCAGAAACTCGCGAGCGCCATGAGGACGTTCACGCATTCAATAGATCGGGGACGTGCGTTTGTCGCGATCTTCATCTCCACGGGATTACTCTACGCGCTAGCACTGAGCGCTTCGCCGCAGTTGCACCAGCGCGTGCATCCTGACGCCAATCGTATCGAGCACAATTGCGCGGCGACGATGATCGCATCGGGTAGCTACGATCATGCTAGTCATCCGCCGTTGGTCAGCGCAGATGCTCTGATTCCTCAATTTTCAGAAATTCCGGCGTTGACCTCGTGCTGGGTTCAGTCGCCGTTTCTCGGCGCATGCATTCTCGAGCATGCGCCGCCCGCGCGTTTCTAGGCACGCTGCCAAGCCGCGTTCTCGCGGAGCGTTAGAAGTCAAGTACTTCGCCTGAGTCTCGGCACGGCCTTGTGCAAGAGCCGCTGCTTTTCACTTGCCTTCACGTAAATCGTGAACGCCGCAACCAATCACAACTTTGAAAAACTTATGAAGAACATCTCAATGAAAA
>QHQV01000292.1 GCA_003219945.1 Verrucomicrobiota bacterium
TTCGCCCACTGCTGGATTTGAGATGCAAACGCAAGATCCGGTCCAGTTCAGCAATCGTTGGGGGAAGTTCACACGATCCATGTGGACCGGGCACAATGCATTCGGATTGCGCCCCATCTAAATGAGAGCTCCAGTAGGGCACGACGCCATCAGTGCTGTCCGCGAGTGGTCCCGGCTTACCGCGGTTACCGATGATCGAGTGGTAGGGCGCCTGGATTGACTGCTTGTTCAGAACCGCGAGGTACGGCGCTTTTGGCGCAAGGTTGCTGACGCTATTAGGGAGCCGGCCATTGTTGATCTTCATCAGCGTTTCCGCAGGGATCTCGCTTTTTATCGTGGTGACAAGGTCGACCGGAAGCGATATCAACTTTATGGCAAATGAGCCGATCCCGCCTGACGCCATTTTGCTGCCGCGATGGGGAGTACAAATGAAGACGACTCGCTTGATGCGGGGGTTGGCATTGAAAGTCGTGGCTTTCGCAACAAGATCCGCGGGTCGCAGTGTGGCGAAGATCTGAATGGCTGGTTCCCCCAGTGTTTGCTCCCAATCAGCGCGGGTCACGCTCGTGACCTGCGCCTGCGAAAGCAATCCCCCCATACTATGACCGACAAGGACATAGTCTTTGTGATTCGGATAAAGTTTATCTACTTTGGCCAGTTCTTCGCGCAGACGTAACGCAGAATAGAGGACGGGATTACCGGTCGGATAGGCGAAGACCCAGAATTGGTAACGTTTGCGTATCTCAGGATCTGCCTGGAGACCGTTAATCGTCTGCACCCAATCAAAAGGAGTTGAAATAAGGCCGTGGACAAACACCACAGGAATCCGGTCGGGATCATAGGGCTGAAGAAAATAAAGTCCCGTCTTCTTCTCGTAATGAGCGGATCGTAATGCCCCCATTACTCCTACCAGCAACAAATTGGCCGGCGGTTGGTAGTAGCTAATCGGTGCTGAAAAATTGGCGGCCAGGGGACGGACTTTCCCTTCAACGATCGCCGTCGGCTGCTTAGCCGGACGACGAAGTGCGAGCGTGGCATTCGTTGCGTGAAAATCGAGGGTGGCCGTGACCGGTGCAGTGATTCCCTTGGCCGGCATGAACTTTTCGGGCGGATCGACGATTCGCACCGCGACGAGCGCACCCCCAACACCGTTCTGAATGTTTTTCTTCCTGATCAATTTTTCTTTGATCTGGTCTGGGCTTTCAAAGGTTGTGAAGTAATTCGGCGCCCAGATGTTACCGGCGGGTTCAAGTCGCAAATGATAAGTTTTGTCGCCGGTGAGGGTCAGCGGTTGATTCCACAGCCGTCCTCCTTCACTTGAGCGCAGCAGAACAGTAAGTTCGCCGCACGCTGCGTTGTAGGTTTCACAGGCGGGGGTCCCAATCCCGGTCCCGAGCAATGGTGCGGTCATGGCGGCAGCCTGCAAATAATCGGCTGCTCGCTTTGCTACTGGTGCTGTTGCGGACCGCGCCTCGCGCATTACTTTTGCGGTCGGCGCATATTCGGGACCCCGTACTGTGTGTGGCGCCGTCGCACAGCTGGCCAAGAATGCGAGACACGTTACAGCGGCGATCACGCGAACGGATATTGTTCTATCTTCAGGCTTCATAATCGTCGGGTGTGTTAAGGCCGTTGGCGACGATAGCGAAAAGTATTCTCCTCGCAGCAGGTTTTCCTGTGAGACTTTAGGGCTATGTGCGAACTGTCGAGAAATTCACGGCCATCGCTCGGCGCCGCTGCCTAACTGATTTTGAACAGGTTGCTCAAGAATGATCGCGTTTCGCACTCGAATAAAGTGAAACCAACCGGGCGATGAGGACCGCTACATACAGCAGACCAGTCATCGCTTCCATTGCCGCGAGCCAACGCGCAGCTCGTGAAACCGGAGTAATGTCGCCGTAACCGACGGTGCTCAATGTAATGAAGCTAAAATAAAATCCGGTAAATCCGTTCATCGAGTGCACGCCCCGCTCCGTGTTGAACGAAAAAGCCCCGCCAGGCGTAACCTGATCCACGAGCCAATAGGCGACCGTCCACATCAAGCCCAGCATCAGGTAAGCTGCGATGCTTGCGCAGAGCACATCCACGGTCACGACAGGTGCACGCAGAATGAAATGCAGCAGATGCCCGATCACAAACGCCAACAGCAGGAGTGCACAGACGAGAAAAACAGCAGGGTGCACCAGGTTCGGTCGAAAATGGTTGATCCATCTGGCCGTAATAGCTGGAACTGCGAGAATGAGTGCAATTGCGAGGGTGCGCTTCCGATCGGCCACAGCAAACACCCCAGCGAGCAGGACCAACGAAAACAAAACCGATAGAATGAGATGGCCGCCTTCGAGTTCTTCAACGAAAGGGGCCGCCATTAAGAGAACGGCGAGCGCAATGAGAAGTTGGACAGTGGAGAAGCGTTGGAATCTGAATCGCTTCAACACCGGGTTCATTGAACGTCTCGACTGCGCGGTCTCGCTCATTCAGTTCTCCACCACTATCCAGTGCGACGCCCAAACTGCGTGGTCAGAGCAGCGGAAACGTCCTGACAGAAGTCCGCAAATCACTTCGTCTGGTGCGCAAGTGTGTTCGGGTGTTCGCCTCGATTTAAAACGCGCCCGGCATCGGTCCTCCCATGGGTCCCCACACTCCTTCGCCACCTTCCCACAAACTCCACTGCATCGTCGCGTCCTGATACATCTCGGCGTCCTGGAAATCTTCCCTGGAGAGCTTCTTGTCGGCGCGGAGCTGTTGATAAGCCTGGTACTCTTTGGGTCCACCGACGTATGCCTGGTTGTGAGCGGGATCCGGGAAAACGTAATACGTTTTCTTGCCCTTCTTGATCATGGTCACGTTCCCGGGAGGAAGATTTTGGAGCTTTTGCTTCTGGGCGGCCGTTTTGGGAGTGATGACTTTGAACCCGGAAGCGACGAGCATGCTTTCTCTGTGTTGCGTGGTGGTCTGCGTGCTGGCGCAGCTGATTAACAGTGCTGTGCATCCAGCCGCGATACTAGTGAGGAAGAGGCGTGTTGTTGATTTCATGGAACGTGATCTGCGTGTTACCGAATTCGCCCAATTTTTGCAATCCCGCGGTAAAGATGGAAATCGAGATGGCTGTATTTCTTTTCCTGTGTTCCTGTTGGAAGCCCGGCCATTGCCTTGCATCCATTGCAGCGTGATTCGCCTTTCTGTTTTTCGTATCTGGGTTTTTAATTCATCCCTCTTACTTCTCACTTTCCCAAATATTTTTTTTGCCTCGTGCCGGCTTCGCAGCTGTCATCCGGCCGCTCTTCAATCAATTCCTCGGCGGGCACAGTGTGAAAGGAAACAACTGCCCAATCTGTGTCGGCGTTTATGACTGGGCAGTGCCAGACATTCATCGGGATTGAGATCCACCGCCGCTCCAACGGCGCGTCAGGATCGCTACCCAAAACATTCGATTGCGACTTTCCGGGCTCACCGGTTTGCAGATCACCGCTGCCCTCGAACGACATCATGCGTTGATGACTGTTTGGATGCCTCTCAGCGCCTGTGTCCGCGCCCGCGCGCAAAACAAATACCCAGGCAGACAGGATCCCAGGCGGTAGTGTCGTTACGAGAACCTCCAAGGGAAACGGCTCCCAGCTCATTAGCGCATCTTTTTTGCGAGCCAATTGCTCGCGAAGGCGTGCCACCACAGAGCGAATATGTTCGCGCACGTTGTCCGATCGCAAGGCCGTGTCGAGCGTCTCAAGCCGCAAACGTTCCTCTTTCGTCATTTCGTGTATTCTTAACCTTTACTTCTTAATGATCCTTATGAAACAGCTCGCGCTCATTAAATTTCTGTCCGCTGCGACGATCGTCTGCGCCGCAGATGTTCCGATCACGCAGGAGGAACTGGTCCGACGGACTCAGGAGCTGTACGATTCCTTGGTATCCGGCAATCAGGCGCCGTGGAAAAAACATTTCGCCGACGACTGCACGTTCGCCGATGACAAAGGACGCTTTTTCGACAAAGCAAAGCTGATCGCCGACATCACACCGCTCCCAGCCGGATGCTCTGGAACGATTAAGGTCGAGAACGCTCAGAGCCGCATTATTGGGAACACTGCGATACTGAGTTACGACGCGGACGAGACAGAAACGATCTTCGGCCAAAATCTGAAAGCGCGCTACCACATCACTGACACGTGGCTTCAGCGCAACGGCAATTGGCAGATCGTCGCCAATCAGGCACATCGTTATTATAAAGATCCTGCGGTAGGAAAAGCTGACGCGAAAAAGTTTGCCGACTTCATCGGCACGTACGAACTGGCGGCTGGCCAAACAAGATCGGTCACCAGTGAAGACGATAAGCTATTCGTTGAAAGGAATGGCAAGAAGGAACAACTGCTACCGGAAACATCAGAGCTTTTCTTCCGCAAAGGTGTCGAAGGCAGAATTCTGTTCGGTGACGCCGCTAACGGTAAAGTCGACGCGCTAATCGATAGGAGAAACAACGAAGACGTCGTGTGGAAGAAGACCCGTTAGGCGAACTATGATACTGACATCGGCGAATGGAGCGAATGGGATGAGCGACATGGCCGGTTACGCCGCGAGGGTAGCGGTCGAGCGCAGCGGGAGCTGCCGAGATACAAACAACGAAGAGGTCGTCTGGCGCAAAACGAAATA
>QHQV01000293.1 GCA_003219945.1 Verrucomicrobiota bacterium
ACCGGACGCATCTTTTTCCCGATCAATTGCATTTTGTCCGGCGGGACATCTGCCAATTCGGTGATGTTGTGACTCCCGCGCATCGCGATGTAGGCGTTCATTTTTTTCATGCGCGCCAGTTCATGGCTTGCCATGATGTTTAGCTGTCGATCGGAGGCCTGGAGCGCGAGCGCGCGGTTCACCCGAGCGTGATACACCTGCGCAAACGGTACGCCTCCTGCATTGCGTGCCGCGCGTATCAGTGCGGCCGTCATTTCATCGGGGATATCGAATGCCTCGATCAGGACCGTCTCGTTTCGTTTCAGGCGAATGGAGTATTCCACCAGGAGTTTTGCGAGTTTATCGAATCGCTCGTCGTGCATAGGCGTTTATCATTCCACCAGCCGGACGCGATGCAACTGCAGCGGGTTCGCGGTGAAAAGCGCCGGCACTCCGCTTATTGTCACGTGCGACACGCGTCGCTCAAAGAGCGACGGCTGCAACGAGTTTCGCGGCAAATGCGCCATCAAAACCGTCGCGAAACGGAAGTGAATCTTTTTGCGCTTTCAAACCCAGGGCCGGCAGCTCGGCAAGGAGCCGGCGAACGACATTTTCATTTTCTTCGGGCTCAAGGCTGCATGTGCTGTAAACCAGTCTGCCGCCGGGTTTCAGCACGCGGAGTACAGCGCGCGTGATGATCAACTGCTGGTTGGACATTCGGCTGAAATCTTCAGGTCGCAGTCGCCATCGCACGTCGATCCGTCGGCGGATGACTCCGGTGTTCGTGCACGGCGCATCTAAAAGGACCCCATCGAATGGCGCGATTGAGAGAATTTCTTCTGGAAGATGATTGCGTGTCCAATCCTGGCGGACAGCGCAAACGATCGTCGCGCCGAGGCGGCTGACATTACCTTTCAGAATTTCAAGTCGATCGCGGTCGCGGTCGCAGGCAATGATAACACCTCGATTTTGCATGAGCTGCGCGAGATAGGCCGTTTTGCCGCCCGGTGCCGCGCACGCGTCGAGAATCTTTTCTCCTGGTTTCGGCATGCGATTGCTGTGCTGGGATCCTGAATGTAGCAGTCACCACGATCGAGAGCGGCCGTGGGCAAAGTCTGGAGTTCTACAAAATCTGGGTTGTCAGATAACGATCGAGAGTCTGGGTACAGCCTTAGGAAGCTTTCGGGACTGATTTTTAGGCAATTAATCCGGCCATACATGGGCGCAGGCCGATTATTCCATTTGCACAGCTCTTCGGTGCACTCGGCGCCAAAGTGTTGTTGCCACCGCTCGACAAGAAATTGCGGATGAGACTTTCGAACAGACAACGGCTGCGTGTTCGCCCGTGCAAGCAGCTCGCTTCGCTGCCTGGTCGCGGCGCGGAGGACGGCATTGACGATCGGTCGCTGCTTTTGCGGGGCTATGGCAACAGTCTCGTGTACGGCTGCGTGCTCAGGCGTTTTGAGTATGAAAACTTGATACAAGCCGAGCCGCAGAATGTCCTGCAGGTTGCTCTCGACGCGCGAAGTGCGCAAACGACCAGTCCAAAAATCGAGCAGCGTTAGATTGCGCAAAACGCCGTAGAATAGTTCCAAGGCAAATGCCCGATCGGAGGGAGTGAGACTTGTTTTGGCAAGGAGCCTCGAGATAACGGAATCGGCGAAACGTTTTTCTTTTCGCCAAAGCCGCAAGGCTGCTAGCGCAGTTTCACGAGCAGAACGCTGCGCCATGTCTTCGTTACTGTGGCTTCACGCTTGCGCGTCCAATAGAGTAATAATCGAATCCGAATTGCCGCATTGTTTCAGGGTTCAACAGATTTCGTCCGTCGAAGACGATCGGCGTCCGCATTTTGTCTTTCAAAACTGCGAGGTCCACGTTCGCAAATTCGTTCCAGTCCGTGGCAATGATCAGCGCTTCGGCATCAGTGACGGCTTCCAATGCCGACGAAGCAAATTCCGCATCGGCGATCGCTTTGATGCCGCGCGCCTTGTGCATTCCTTTCGGATCGTAGGCGACCACATGCGCCCCTTCGCGCAGCAGTTGTTCCACCAGCTCGATTGCAACCGACGACCGTATATCATCGGTGTCCGGTTTGAACGTCAGGCCCCAGACCGCGATTCGCTTCTCGCGCAATACCCAGAGCGTGTCGCGGATGGCCTTGAGAAAACGGGCCTTTTGACCCTCGTTTATGCGTTGCACTTCTTTGAGCAGAGCGAATGGCGTTCCAAGCTGCTCACTGATGGCGATGAACGCCGCAATGTCTTTTGGGAAACAGGAGCCGCCGTATCCGATTCCAGCGTTCAGAAAATCGCGCCCGATACGGTGATCCATTCCAATCCCGTCAGCCACTTTTTCCACATCGGCGCCACTCGCTTCGCAAATGCCCGACACCGCGTTGATATACGAAATTTTCAAGGCCAGGAATGAGTTCGCGCAATGTTTGATAAGCTCGGCGCTGCTAATGTCCGTCACTAGGATCGGTGCCATGAAAGGCTCATACACTTTTTTCATCAAATCGATCGCTTGTTCGCTTTGCGCTCCGATCACGATCCGGTCTGGATGCATGAGATCGGCCACTGCGCAGCCTTCGCGCAAAAACTCCGGATTGCTGACCACGTCAAATTTTGCTCCCTGCCGGTTATATCGTTTGATTGATTCCACCACTTTTTCACCTGTCTTGACGGGCACCGTGCTCTTGTCGATCACACGATAATCGGTCAACACACCTGCGATCTCCCGCGCAACTTTCTCCACGAAGCTCAGATCGACATCCCCGTCCGGCAGTGGCGGAGTCGGGACTGCGATGAAAATAATTTGTGAGCGCTCGACAGCTTCCTGAATGTTGCCGGTGAAATGTAGTCGCTGCGCCGAGACATTGCGGTGAACTATTTCTTCCAGTCCCGGTTCGTAGATCGGTATCTCGCCGGCTTTGAGCTGTTTCACTTTTTCGGAGTCGTTATCGACGCAAATGACATGATGGCCGACGTCCGCCAAACAGGCGCCCGTCACCAGGCCAACGTATCCGGAGCCGATAATCGATATATCCATGACTCAGGAACGTTGTGGGCGAATCAGCCCCAGCACAAGTGGCGGAATTCGGCCAATGACTCCCGCCTTTTCGCGGCACTTCGGATCACTGACCCGACGACGCAGGATCAAAGTTTAAATCGAAACCAAATTTCGGGAACGCCTTGAGTGTTACGGTGAACAGGAGACCGTACTCTTTCACTCCTGAGTTATCGCGTATGACTCCGCCGAATGAGGCCACCCAGCTCGTTAGGTCCCGGTAAATCGCATAACGCTGTTCCTGGAGCGTCTCCGTAGCACCCTCATACTGCTCCTGGATTGCCAAGCCCCAGTTGTCGTTAACGCGAAGGTATCCGCCTACAACAAACAAGCTGCTATTCTCGAAAAACGGGTTCCCATTCAGATACCGGTGCCCGACGTTCACTTGCAGATTTGCCAGCGGTTGCACAGACGCAAATGTGTCGACTTCCGTGAAACCTTTTGCGAAAGCGGGCAGCTGAGAATTTACAGAAAAGGACATCCACGGCAGGGGATTAAACCGGAGATTGTTGAACAAATTTGAGTAGTCCGTGCGATCATACGGATTCTCGAAGTTTCTATCGACAAACGTATCCAGTTCAAGCCACGTCATCGTTGAATCGTCACGTCGGGTTTCCAAGCGATTGCGGACGCCTACGCGCCAGACCGTCCAGTCGGCAATCGAATCAATCGGGGTGAATTGTGGAAAATCGATTGCCCGAAGCTGCGTAGAAGGTTCAAATCGGTCGAATTGCAAAACCGACAGGGGATTAGGTCCGTCTTCTTTCACGTAGGAAAAGTCGGTAAACGGTTGGATCACGTGCATCAATCCGTCTAAACCGAAAGCACGACTTTGCACATCCTCCCATTTTCGAGAGATCTTGAACGAAGCTTCCGCGCCCGTATCGAAGACGCTTCGAAACGTGTCACCAGCAAACTTGATGGGATTGGTTGTTGATGGCGGCGGCAGGATAGTGTCGGGCACCAGCGGGTTTGATGGCGGCACAAATATTGTCGATCCGAGATCCCAGGTCTTGCCGTAGTACGTGCCTCGGTAGCCAGCCCGCGGCATAAACGACAGCCAACCAAAATATGTGTTCGGATAAACCAGTTGATGGAACGTGTCGAAACGCTCCGTGCCGTAATTCTTGATACCGGAGTCCTCAGGGAATTGTAGGCGCAAATTGGCAAAGCCTGTTTCGCCTTCGTAAAATATCGGGCCGCGAAGCAGTGCATGCCGTTTGATGTCGAGCACCACTTCCGGCTGACGTTCCGTCGTGGTGAAGAAATCGTTGGCCTGGAAACGCTCGGTCCCGGTGAGGGTGAAAACCGGGTTTATCTTCGTCAGTGCGACCACGTTGTCAGGAACAGGATCGATCCGAAATTCGCCCTGGAAAAAGTCTTGCATCACGTATTGGTCACTCAGCTTCGTGATGTTTGCGATGCCATAGATCGAGTCGGTGAAATCCGTGTGGTCCTCAAGGCTGAACCGGTATCGCGATTCAGGTACACCCGTTCGCGGTATGTCCGTTTGATTGATCTCCGGGTTTTGGTCGTTGATGTAAAAAGTTTTTATTCGCGCCACACTGGTTTGATCTTTCCCATATTCAATTGTGGGCTCAAAACCAATGGCTGGTCCTCGTCTGCCGAAATAATCCAGCCGGAGCCGGGCTTGAATATTGTCTGTGATCGGGAACGTGACCTGCGTGAGAAGCGATGGTCCCCACGTGCTGTAATACGCGGGCGAGATGGAAAAACTAAACGCGTTGTCGAGCGATTGATAAAGATACGGCCACCAAAACACCGGTACCCTGCCGACGTAGGCGGTGACGTTCAGAAAAATTACGCGATCCTTCTCGTAAACACGAATTTTCCGGGCGCGCATGTGAAAATCGGGCTTCGACGAATCGTGAGTGGTGAAGTAGCCGCCCTTAATAAGATAGGCATTGTCGCCCTCGATAGAAGTCACATCATTACCAGCTAGAAAGTAAGGTTGTGATTCCGTCCGTGCGGTGATCGCCCTGATCTTTTTCGTTTCAGTGTTGTAAATTCCGCTCTCGGCATTGTAGAGGCTCGTATCGCGATAAATGCGGACGTGACCCTTCAACGTCACATCATGCGTGGACGAATTGTATTGTGCGTAGTCGGCGTAAATGTCGGTGTTCCCAATGTGAATAGCGACATTGTCGCGAGCGGTCGCCAGGCCGTTTTCATATGTGGTTTGCCCGGTTGAAGTAATTTCGATTGGGCCATTCTCCGGAGTTTTGATTTCTCCGTGCATCCAACCGGCAGTCGCAAGCAGGCCGGCGAGCAAGAAAACCAGCGATCGCATGGCGAACGCCACCGTACTGCACCAAAGTCCCCCTGCAAAGGCAAAACCGCTCCAAACGGGAGAAAATGCTGCTGTCAGGATGCCGTCTGGGGGCTTGCTTTCGATCCGAGTTTTCAATTGAATCAGGGCGTGGTCCCTGCTGACGATGAGGTGACTTCACAGAGTGCGATTGGCGGAAATGCTTATCACGGCCCGGCGGCGTTTACTACCACGCACTGGAGCGTGGTACTGGAGGCACAAGGTGAATCGTCAGCGGCACAAGAGGCACTTGAAAAACTCTGCCGCATTTATTGGCGACCGCTTTACAGCTTTGTGCGGCGACAAG
>QHQV01000294.1 GCA_003219945.1 Verrucomicrobiota bacterium
TTTGGGCTCGCCGAACTTTTGAACGCGAAGAGGCGATCGCCATAGACCCCCGAAAAACCTGCAAACGCTTCATCCAGCTCTTCGCCGCGCATGCTCTTGACAGGATAGCGCCAAAGGCTGTCCACCTTTCCGATGATGCTCATAATTACATTACCCTGTAATACAGGCTGCTGTCATGTTGAGCGAAGCGAAACATCTCTGGTTTGTTTCCATTGGGACAGCGGGCCAAAATCATCCGAGATTCTTCGCTTCGCTCAGAATGACATGAGCAGGTACGTCCAATTACGATTTCCCAATGACGATGTCGCCGTAAGTGCTGTTGACGATGGCCTTCAATTCCGCCTGCTCCGCGGCAGGAACGCTGAATTTGTCGAGTGATTGTTGAAAATCATCCATGAACGCCTCCCATTCTTTGGGCGTGATGTTCAGGTGTTCGTGAGATTCGCGCATGGGGCGTCCGGTATATTTCTGCGGGCCGCCGCTCGCCCAGCCAACCATTTCGGTGACGAGATACTTGAAGCCGGGAGGTGGAACCTTGTGATGCGCTTCGTTCACAAATGGGTTGGCATTGAGCCGCGGATCAGTCATGACGCGGTCAATGAGATCGTCAACGACGCACGCAATGCTATGAATTCCGCCGAGGCGTTCGTAAAGCGAAGGCTGGGTTCCTTCTGCTGACATAGGTCGCTCCTCATATTTTTAACAGTACGTAACCGATCATACAACTACTGGCTCGAATCAGCGCGTTCCATCAGCGCGTTCGCTGGCAGAGTCGGGTCGAGAACCTTTCGCGCGCTTTCAACACCCGCTACCGGCAGCTTACTCGGATCAATCAATCCGATCTGAACCAGCACCGATGCCTGGTCCCAGTAAATGTGCTCATAAGCCAACTTCCCATCTCTGAATCGCACGATCGCGACTAACGGAACCTCGACGCGCTTTCCCGTGGCAGGAATTCCTGGCAACATCCAATCCATGGGGATCGTGTGGGTGAACTTGAAAACCATCTCGTCCACCAACTGGTCTTCTCCGATCGTTCGCGAGACCGGTGTCATTTCCGTGTCCGGCGGCATTTGCGGAATGAACCGTTTCGAATAGAACTCCCGCAATTCGCTCCGGCCCACGCCGCCGGTCAACACCGGAATATGATTGACGTACGCATCCTCGACCATCGTGGCGAGCGTGTCCTCGGTATTACGCGTGGAAAACTCATACTGCACATGCTCCTCCCAAAGCTGACGTAGAGTTTCCTGGGCGCGGGTGAGATTGGTGTTTGCATCATTTTCTTCGGGTTTGGCCATGATTTCCTCCTCTTGGTTTTTTCATCGAACGCGGCAACAAGACATCGAGCGTGCGATGCGCTCAAGTGCGAAGCGACAATCCAAGGTAGTTAATAGGCGCCTTACCGCTCCGAATCGTCGAGGCCCTACGGGAAAAGCCAGTGCGAGCACGGCGGTTCCGAATGGCTGAGATAGAGACAGCCCTCAGTCGGGCAGGAACGTAACTTTACCTGTGGAGACGTCGTAGATCGCTCCGACGAGACCGACCGTACCGGCGTCGAGCTGATCCTTTATCGTCGGGCTCTTCTCGCGAATCTCCTCCATCGCCTGAGACACGTTGGCTTGGGCGACTTTGTTGACGTACGTGTCATCTTTCGCGCTTCCGGGGCCGGATGCCGACACCGCGGGCCGGATCTTCGCCAGAAGCTCCGTGAGATTACCCAGTTTCGCGTCGTCGATGGAGCCCTTCACGGCCCCGCACGAGGTGTGCCCGAGGACGACGACCAGCTTCGATCCGACGACCTTCGTTGCATATTCCATGCTGCCTAGCACGTCCTCGTTGACAATGTTGCCCGCGATGCGGATCCCGAAGACGTCGCCAATTCCCTGATCGAAGATGATCTCGATCGGAGCGCGAGAGTCCATGCACGCGAGGATCACTGCAAACGGATACTGACCGCCCGCAGTCGCTGACACCTTAGCCAGCCAATCGCGACTCTTCATGTTCTTCTCAACGAAGCGAGCGTTACCTTTCTTCAGCTTTTCCAAGGCCGAGGCCGGCGTCATCCCGGCCTGCGATTCCGACGTTTGAACGGACGAAGCCTTCTTGCCCGCGCTATCGGCGGGAGTCTGCGCGAGCGCCGATGCAGAGACGGCAAAAGCAAGGGACACGAGCCCGATCGCGAATGTTGTTTGTCGGATGAATCCTCCTTAAATGCTTAGCTGTATCACAGCACGCCTCATAAGTACGGTCAATTACCACGACACGGCTGCGACTCGTAGCGTGGCATCGCTTGCCATTATACGTCGTAGTACATCGCGAACTCGTACGGATGCGGCCGGAGGCGTAGCGCGTCGTATTCCTTTTGTTTCATGTCGATCCAGTTGGCAATGAAGTTTTCGTTGAAGACATCGCCGCGCAGCAAGAAGGAGTGATCGGCTTGGAGTGCTTCGATTGCACCGCGGAGTGAATCGGGGACGCTGGCGACCTGCGCGAGTTCTTCCGGCGGCAACTCATAAAGGTTTTTGTCCAGTGGATCGCCGGGGTCCATGCGGTTTTGGATTCCGTCGAGCCCTGCAAGAAGCATCGCGGAGAAGGCGAGATATGGATTTGCAGCGGCATCGGGCGTGCGGAATTCAATACGCTTTGCTTTCGGGCTGGGTGAGTACGTAGGAATTCGAATTGCTGCGGAGCGATTGCGGGCAGAGTAGGCGAGATTGACCGGCGCTTCGAATCCGGGAACGAGCCGCTTGTAGCTGTTGGTGGTTGGATTCGTCAGACAGGTGAGTGCAGGCGCGTGCTTCAAAATTCCAGCAATGAAAAACAGAGCGGTATCACTGAGCCCGGCGTAACCGTTGCCGGCGAAGAGCGGTTTTTCGTCTTTCCAAAGCGAGATGTGGGTATGCATGCCCGATCCATTATCGGCGAAGATCGGTTTCGGCATGAACGTCACCGTTCGGTTGTGCCGTTTAGCCACATTTCGCAGGATGTATTTGTAATATTGCATGCTGTCGCCCATGCGTTTGAGCGGCGCGAACCGGACGTCGATTTCCGCTTGGCCGGCAGTTGCTACTTCGTGATGCTGTTTATCCACAGGCACGCCGGCTTTTTCGAGCTCCAGCGCCATTTCGTTGCGGATATCTTGCAACGTGTCCATTGGCGGAACAGGAAAATAACCTTCCTTAGGCCGAATCTTGTAACCGAGGTTTGGAAATTCTTCGCGTGCGCTGTTCCAATGTCCTTCGGCGCTATCAACGACGTATGACGCTGCTATTGGCAAATCGAACATCGTCGAAAATGAAAAATTCTGCTTCCGGACCAATGAACGCCGTGTCTGCGATTCCGGTCGATTTGAGGTAAGCCTCTGCTTTTTCGGCAACACCGCGCGGGTCTCTATCGTATGGTTCCCGAGTGATCGGATCGACGATGGTGCAAATGAGGCTCAGGGTGGATTCGGCGTTAAAGACATCGATCCACGCCGTGGCCGGATCTGGAATGACCAGCATGTCCGAGGCGTTGATTACTTTCCAGCCGCGGATGCTCGAGCCGTCGAACCCCAGTCCGTCCGTAAAAATGTCCTCGTTATACTCGGTAAGCGTGGTGGTGAAATGCTGCCATGTTCCTGGCAGATCGGTGAATTTGAAATCCACAAGCTTTACGCCGTGGTCTTTGATCATTTTGCTGACGTCAGATGGAGCTTTGTCTTTGGCCATTGTTTTGCCTTAAGTGGTTAGCAGGTTGAAGGGTTGAAGCGTTAAAAAGTTAAATTGTTAAAATGTCACATGCCATGCCGTCAAATTCTTGAACCGCTTCAACGTTTCAACGCTTCAACGGTTTAACGAACAACAGCGCGCCAGCGCCGTCACACCGCTTTTTCGCCGATCTCTTCCGTGCGGATGCGCACCGCGTGTTCGACTGGGAGCACGAAGACCTTGCCGTCGCCGATTTTGCCGGTCTTGGCCGCAGCCACGACGACATTAACCGCCTTGTCAATCAAGTCGTCTGCCATCACCACTTCCACTTTCACCTTCGGCAGAAAATCCACCGTGTATTCGCTTCCCCGGTAAATCTCGGTGTGCCCTTTTTGCCGGCCAAAACCTTTGACCTCAGTGACGGTCATCCCTTCGATGCCGAGCTCTGCGAGCGCTTCCTTCACCTCTTCGAGCTTG
>QHQV01000295.1 GCA_003219945.1 Verrucomicrobiota bacterium
CGCCACGATCTCCTCCGCGCTGGTACCAGCCTCGGGCCAATAGGCAAGAAAACCATCGCCGAGGTATTTGTTAACAATACCATGGCGACTTTCGATGATCTCCTTGCAAGTAAAAATCCATGCTCCAACCAAAACCTCCAGGTCCTCACTCTGCATGTGGCGGCTGAGAGGGGTAAAACCCCGGATGTCGGCAACCAAAAGCCAGCAAGGGATATTCTCGATTTCGCGCAATGTTCGTTGCAGCAGGTCCGTTTTCGGCTCGCGCGAGATGGGTGTTGGTTGGCGGAACCTCAAAACCTGATCTCCGATTGTGATTTGATCGCCATCGCTTAATCGAATTGGGTAGTGAATCCGCCGCTTGTTTACGAAAGTTCCGTTGCTGCTGCCGAAATCGATCAGCCAAAGTTCACCGATGTTTTGCAAGTGAATCAGAGCGTGCTGGCGGGACACTTTGGGCGATTCCAGCACGATCATATTAGCCGCAGTCCGTCCGACCGAACAACTGCCCTGGATCGGATGGCAGGTGCCATCGGCGGCTTCCAACCAGGCACCTTCCTCTTGCTGGGCATTCACGCGGAGAGATTCTAGCGAGAACTGGCAGAACGCAAAACCTCTTGGTGTTCAGGCGCCGTGGGCTCGCATAAACCTGCACTCGGGTTACCGTGCAAGCCTAATTATGTATACTTACGCAAAGTGAGCAACGAACGCGCAGGCGATGTAATAGCCGCGACTTCGCGTGAGTTTGCCAGCGGACAAAAAGTCTTTGGCCGTTACATGCTGGTCAAGGTCCTCGGGCGAGGCGGGATGGGGATTGTCTGGCTGGCGCGCGATGAAGAGCTGGAGCGCGATGTCGCGCTGAAATTTCTTCCCGATTTGATGATCCACGATCGTTCGGCGTTTGATCAGCTCAGGCGCGAAACCAAACGCTGCCTCGAACTGACGCATCCGCATATCGTCCGCATACACGATTTCGTGCATGACGAACGCTCCGGCGGCATTTCGATGGAGTACATCGACGGCGAAACGCTATCAAACTTGCGAGCCGAGAAAGAACAGAAGGTCTTCGAGCCGGATGAGATCGCTACCTGGATAAGTCAGCTTTGCGATGCACTCGATTATGCGCACACTCGCGCGAAGGTGATCCATTGTGACTTGAAGCCCGCAAACCTGATGGTCAATCAACGCAGCGACGTAAAGGTAACGGACTTTGGTATAGCACGCAATCTGAGTGATTCAGTGAGCCGGTTAACGCTGGAACAAGGCCGGAGCGGCACGCTAATTTATATGAGTCCGCAACAACTCTATGGCATGCGCTGTACGCATCTGGATGATATCTACTCGTTAGGCGCAAGCATCTACGAATTGCTTACGAGCAAGCCGCCATTCTATTCGGGCAATATCGATCGGCAGATTTGCGAGCGAGTTGCTCCTTCGATGACCGAGCGGCGCAAGGAATTGGACATCGAGCCCGCGTTAGTTCCACAAGTTTGGGAAGATGCGGTTGCGGCATGTCTGGCCAAAGAGCCACTGCAGCGTCCGCAATCCGCTGCAGAGATTGCGCAACGCCTGCAGCTTGCCCCAGTACATACACGACATACAAGAACAGGAAGAGCCCCCCCTGCCAAGAGGCCAACCAGGAAAGCGCTGCTTGTCGGAGGCATCGCAGCGGTCTCTATTCTCGCGCTTGCCGGCTTGTACTTTGGAGCGCCTAAGAGACAGGCCAAACTATTACCACAGGCAGTGGCAATTCCGGAAAAATCCATTGCCGTTTTGCCGTTCGAAAACCGGAGTGAGGAAAGGGCCAATGCCTACTTTGCCGAAGGAATCCAGGACGAGATTCTGACGCGCCTGTCGAAGATTGCCGACTTGAAGGTGATCTCGCGCACTTCCACGCAGCATTA
>QHQV01000330.1 GCA_003219945.1 Verrucomicrobiota bacterium
CTGCGTTGGAATCCCTCTCATTATCGCGTCGAACGCATTTGCCCAGAACCTCGCGCCGCTGTCGACGGACATTGGTGCTGCCCCGCCGCCAACCGGTGCGGGACCGGCACCACCTCCGACGGAAGCCCAGCGTGTCATCGTTACGGGTTCAAATATTCCGACGGCAGAAGAAGTCGGACCTAACCCTGTTGATATCTACAACCGCGAGAACATCAACAAATCAGGTGAATTCACTACAGAGAGATTTCTCCTGAGCCTTCCCATCACCAACGCGAACATAATTCCGACTTCGAATAATGAAAATGGCTCCAACACCGCTGTGGGTGCCGCGACAATTGCTCTCCGCGGTTTCGATGCGAGAGCGACTCTCATCCTGTTGGATGGGCGTCGGGTAGCTGTCTATCCTACCGGCAACAATCCCGGTTTAGTGAATACGATGTTCGTCGATTTGAATTCGATTCCTCAAGCCGCGATTGAGAGCATTGAAATTCTGAAAGACGGCGCGTCCACCACGTATGGCGCGGACGCCGTAGCGGGTGTCGTGAACCTCAAGATGCGTCATGATTACAATGGCGCGGAGGCGAGGATCCAATACGGCAATACCCTCGATAAAGACTCCGGCGAACTCGACTCATCGGCGATCTTCGGTGTTGGCAAGGGAGATACCAACATCACTGGCGTGTTGAATTACTATCATCGCAACTCCATCTTCAACCACGATCGCGGTTTCTCGCTCACGCCGCCGTTCCTAAGCTCGAACAATAGTCCTTATAATCTTCAGCTAAGCAGCGATGTGGCGGCCGCCGCTGGTGGCAAGAATTTAAATCCTGGTGGGACGGAATTCGCGTCTGCACCCGATTTTACGAACGGATTGGCCCCAGCAAACAGGTATCTCTACGATGCTAATAACCGTGTCAGGGCGGCCGGCGGTCTGCGTCCCGGCTTTAATTTCAATCTGTTCTCGTCCTCGCTCCCTGAATCGGAGCGTTATGGGGTGTGGTTAAGTGGTGACCACAAGGTCTTCGGCGATCAGATGGTCGTCTATGCCGATGGTTTTTATCAGAGGGTGAACACCCACAATGAACTGGCGGCTCCTGCGACTGGATCGTTCGAAACAAAGGGTCAGACGATATTGGCTATTCCGCCGCATTCGCCGATTGCGCCACTCTCGGAACCGCCCAATACCCCCACTCATGCGGAGACAGGTGTCCCGGCTGACGCATTCAATCCTTTTAATCCCTTCGAACAAATTATCTCCGGCGGCACGCGCGCGCGTCTGGCTGAATTTGGGAACCGTTTGTTCGATAACGAAACTAACGCATGGCTAAGCACCATCGGCATCAAGGGAGACAAGCTGTTTGACGGGAGCTGGGGGTACGACGCCGGGTTTCGTTACAGTCAGCTTGACAATACCCAGACTGGGACGCAGGTGTCCGCCTCGCGATTCAACCGGATCTTGAACC
>QHQV01000275.1 GCA_003219945.1 Verrucomicrobiota bacterium
TGCTTTGAAATTCGTTCGCTGCCCGCACTCGCTTGCTGCTTCCCTCGAAGTTTTACCTTCTATGTCGCTCATCCCAGCTACCTCCATTGTGTTGATCCGCGGTAACCACGAGACGTTTAACAGGTCGAGCCGTAACGAGGGCATCCACAATCTCCGGGACGTCTGCGACCGTGACGCGGCCATAAAAAAAATGATCCGGTTCGACTAAAACCGTCACGCCGGTGTCGCATTGATCGAGACAGCTCGATGTGCAGACGCGCGCTTCGAGCTTGCCGAGTCCACGCGCGGCAATCTCTCCTTTCAACGCTCTATACACGTCTTCTGAGCCCTTGGCCGCGCAGCATCCTTTCGGATTGTGCTCGGCCCGACGATTGATGCAGACAAAGAGATAGCGCTTGCGTTGCAGAGAGGTGAGAGTCGAATACGCGTGGCCGGACGTCAAAGGCCAAAGATCAGACGCCAAAAAGAAACAGAAAGTTCCGAGCTCGACTGGCAATTAGCTTGCAGGAACGGACGCGAGAGGTCAGGGAGCACGAAGAATAGTCAATTGTGTTCTGGCAATAACGGACGATAGTCTGTGCTCGGCTGCGATTTACCGAACGCGATCAGGGTCCCACTCCGGTTCGGAATTTAACTCCGTCAGCCTGATCGTCATCGTGAGCTAAATTATGAAACCAAATCTAGTCAAAGCCGCCGCCGAAGTTGTTCCTAATCCGAAAATCCTGGTGAACATGGTCTCCCAACGTGTTCGCCAACTTTGTCTCGGTCATCGACCGAGGGTCGAAGTTATTCCTGGACTCGGTCACGCCGATATCGCGCTATCAGAGATCGCGGCTGGGAAGTTGAGCTTTGAATCGACCCTGAATCAGAGCGGCACCGAGGCAACCACGCAGGTGGTGGAATTTCCCGGGATCCTTGTGGCGAAGGCGAAGAAAAAAGCTGCCTAACAAGTCGGGATTTGTGCCGCCGATGCGATTGACGATCTGCTTCGCCCGGCCGGACATATGCGAAAGAGAAATCAAGAAAGCAGCGCTCGTTCCCGAGTGTTGGTGCTGGTGGACGAATCGAACGTCGGCAGTTCAGTGCGGAGCGCAGGACGCGGGCTCGATTGGTTGAAGCTTCGCGATTTTCTAGCGGGCCCCAACACGGGACGCGATCTGGTCGAGATGGTGGTCTATGCCGGATTGCCGCCCGCCATTCCTATGTGGCAGGAGGAGCGGGACAGGAAAAACAAATTCGTGCACTGGCTGCGTTCCAATGGATTCATGGTGGTGACCAAAGATGGCGCGCCCGCCGAAGAAGGTCATTACAAGGCGAACGTGGACGTGATGATGGCGATCGACGCGCTCGAACTTTCGATCGAGATGCGGCCCGACGTGGTGATTCTCGTGACTGGCGACGCCGATTTCGCTTATCTCGCCACCAAGCTGCGCCGGCACGGGATCCGCGTGGAAGTCGCATCAGTTTCCGCAAATCTCGGGAACATATTGAGATCAGCGGCGAACGAAGTGATTGATCTGGCCCCACTCTTTCGAACGTTCGAGATCATGACAGTTCAGGATGCGGCACCGCAGGTACCGAATCGAACGCCGCGGCAGCAGCAACCGCGCAGACCCCGGCCTCGGTTTCGTCCCATTGCTACGGCACGACAAGCGGGCGAAAGTTGACGTTCATGGGACACAGCCGAGGTAGAGACAACGCTAAGAAACGTGCAAAACGCCGGAAAAAGACGGAGCGCCTCGCGCTCGCCAAGCAGCCTTCGCGCGAGGCTCCGGCTCGCCAAGGGGAAAAAAACGCGGCGAAATAACGTCGTCCTGTTTGAGCTATTACAAAGCTGCTGCGTCGAATCAGTTTAGTTCCTGTTCGAGGGCGCGATGGACAGGACGAAAGCTTCGTTAGATCGCATTCTCTTAACGTTCGAGCAGTTCGTTGCGATCGTGTTTCTGTGGCTGAACGGAACTGTAAGCTGGTCAAGCAGCAAAGGAAGTCGTGGCATGGTTGACAGTTGATTGTCGAGCGACGGCTCACAGAGCCGCCGCTACAGAAGATAGCAGCCGATGATCTCACATTCGTGGTCGCCGCGGCGACCGCCATTTTACCTGCGCGGCTCATCCGGAAGACAATGATTGCATGCGATCCGTGGGATCGCTCTAATTAGCGGCGTGCAGCTGCACACGCGACGCGATTTTCTTTCTCTTGCTGGCAAAAGCCTCGGTCTCGCCGCGCTTTCGTCGGCAACTGTCGCGTCATTACTGAGAAACATCGAAGCAGCGTCCACGAATGTCGCGCATCTCACGCCGGAAGAAGCGGCCAGTGACGAAGATTACTGGGCCACTATCCAAAATTCGTTCAGCGTCACGCGCGGCATCATCAACCTGAACAACGGCGGCGTTTCGCCCAGCCCGCTGATTGTGACTGAGGCGCTGGTTCGTTACATTTGGGAACAGGAAGACGCCACTGCTTACACGATGTGGCAAATCCTCGAGCCGCAATGTGAGACCATTCGCACGGGCCTGGCCGAGCTGTTCGGCTGCGATGGCGAAGAAATCGCGATCACGCGCAACGCTTCGGAGTCGCTCGAGACCCTGCTCATGGGAATGGATTTCAAACCCGGCGATGAAATTCTCACCACCACCCAGGATTACCCGCGCATGCTCACGACATTGCGTCAGCGTGAGAAACGCGAAAACCTCAAGCTCAAGCTCATTCAGATTCCGATTCCGGCGAGGAACCTCAACGAGATCACCGCCGCGCGTGAAAAGGGAATCAGCGACCGCACACGGCTCATCCTCATCTCGCATATGATTAACATCACCGGCCAGATCACTCCGGTTAAAGCAGTCTGCGACCTGGCGCGCGCCCGCGGGATTGAAACAATCGTCGATGGAGCGCATTCTTTCGCCCAGTTCTACTTCAAACAGAGCGATCTCGGTTGCGATTACTTCGGCACAAGTCTCCACAAATGGCTGTATGCGCCGAAAGGGACCGGCATGCTTTACGTCAAGCGCGACAAGATCGAAAAACTCTGGCCGCTCATGGCCGCTGAATCCAAGCAGGCATCCGACATCCGCAAATTCGAAGAGATCGGCACCCACTCAGCCGCGCCGAAACTCGCCATCGGTGAAGCACTCCTGTTCCACAACGGCATTGGCGGCAAGCGTAAGGAAGCGCGGTTACGTTACCTGTCCCGTTACTGGATGAACCGGCTCAAAGGCGTGCCAAAAATTCGGTTCAACACTTCATTCGAGCCTAACCAGTCGTGCGCAATTGCAAATGTTCACATCGACGGCACCAATCCCGAGGCTGTGACGAAATATTTGTTCGACAAAAACCACATCTTCGCCGTGCCAATCATGCACGAGGAATTTCAGGGCATTCGCATCACACCGAACCTGTACACTACGTTCAGTGAGTTGGACCGATTCTGTCAGGAGATGGAAAAAATCGCGCGCAATGGCCTGCCGGCCTAACGACCCTAACGTCATCTGCTCTTCCGCTTCCTCTTAGTTTATAATCGCCGCAGTCAGGGCCAGCGGTTACCGCAGAGGGTCAGCCGTCGGAACCGCCGCTACACCCACGGCCAGATCCGGAGTCCCTGTCTTCTCCATTTAACTCGCTCTCGATTTCCTACGACCTCGCAGCTCGTGGAATGCGTTGCTTTCTATGGGACTGATTGAGGAGGATTGTATGCACCGGCAAGGTGTGAAGAAAGCCATCAAGCAACGCTCGGAAAGAAAACAAAGCATGGCCGGCGTCGGAATGGTCACGAAGGGCTCAAGCGGACGACCCAAGGCTAGCCGACCCGGCGCCCCGCGCGGCCACACAAGAGAGAACCAGACGACAAGCACCAGTGTGCCCAGGGACGTGTCGGAGAACTTTTTGAAGAAGTTGGGCGAAATGCATACGGCCGAAAGAGAGTTGACACTGGCACTGCCGCTCGTTGCGAAAGCAGCCAAATCGAAGGATCTAAAGACGCTGCTGCGCATTCACATCAAGGAAACAAAGGGCCACGTGAAAGCTCTTGAGGCGGTAGCCAAATCTCTCGGCAGAGAATTGCCATCCGAAAGCTGCAAACAAATGACGAAGCTGATCGGAGAAGGCGTGAAGATCATCGCGAAACGTTTGGTCTCGGGGGACAAAGACCAGGAGATAATCGGAGCTGGCCGGAAGATCGAGCAGTTTGAGATCGACAATTATACTCCGCTGGTGGCTGAGGCTGATAGAAGGGAATTCACACACGAGGTGGCGTTGCTAACGTCGATCCTTAACCAGGAAAAGCTGGCGAACGAACTATTGGGAGCGCTCGGACAGGGAAAAGGTCCGCTCGATAAACTGGTGAAGAAAGTTAGCCTCGAACATGCAGGTCCGTCGACGGCCGCCGCCCAGGTGGCGTAGCCGTCGTGCGAAAATAAAAGCTGCGATTTAGGATTCCCGTTCTGCGGCCGACGTTTGCGGGCCGACGTTACAAGCTTTGCAGCAGCTGTGTGAGATCGCGGCGGAAGCTGGTCTCAGAGCTGTTGTAGCCAGTGTGGGTCAATCGCACATGACCGGTGCGATCGATCACCACCAGATTTGGAAACCCGTTCAACCCAAATGCGCGCATGGTTACCTGTTCGGGATCAAACGCAACCGGCAACGCGATGTGCCGATGCTGTGCAAACGTCCGGACCCGGTCAGGCGTATCGCCGCCTCTATTTGTTCCAACCAGCACGAATTCAAGGTCGCGCCTGGTCTGTAGATCGGCGCGAACACGCTCCAGCTCCGGCAGCTCAGCAATACATGGAGAACACCAGGTGGCGAAAAAGTCGAGCACGAGAATTTTACCAGGTGTAAAGCGAGTCGGCACCGGACTGTGGCTGATTGGCTGCAAAGTGAATGGCGGCGCGGCGCCATTGCGCACGCGCGTTAACGCGCGCTGCATCTGCACCGGGATATATAACGCGCAATACCAAGCTGAGATCGCGATTAAGATCGTAGCCCCAGCGATCGTGATAATTCTAGCGAATCGCTTCCGGAATAGGAGCCACACGACAATCGTTACCCACAACAGAATGGTCGGCCAAAGAGCAGGTGTTTGCGGCAGGACGAAAAACGCGAATAAGAATGTCGATGCGAAAGCAAGCAGAACAGCGACGATCAAATCCTCTCGCGCTTTTGCGTTCAGGAAAAATGCTGCAACAGCGAGCAGTAATGCGCCGCTGACATACAGAAGACGAAGATCATCAGAGACAGCGAGCGCGATTCCAAACGCTGCCGCGGCAACCAGGATACCGATCCCGAAAGCGACGAGTCGCACCTTCCAGCTTGCACGAAACGCAGACATCGAATCCATACGGTTCCCTTTCCGATTTGATGCGGCTCCGCTTCCATCTGGATTCAGACAACAGTGAGAGTTGTTGCGGGTATCTTCATCGCGAGAGAAAATGCCGGCTTATGCAATGGATTCGAAACGCAATCACAATCGGGTTCGTTACCGTTTGGGGAATTGGCCAGGCGCGCTCGGGAGAGTTCGATTCCATTTTGCGTTGGCGGAACATTGGACCGTATCGCGGCGGGCGGACACGCGCCGTCTGCGGAGTGCCGTCGGAGCCGAACGTTTTCTACATGGCGCCGGTGAACGGCGGCGTTTTTAAATCGATTGATTACGGCCGGACGTGGCAGCCGATTTTTGATGACCAGCCAACGGCATCGATCGGCGCGATCGCAGTTGCGCCATCCAATCCCAACATTGTGTATGTCGGCAGCGGTGAAGGATTGCATCGGCCGGATCTTTCAGTCGGCGACGGAGTTTATAAATCCACCGATGCCGGACAGACGTGGACGCATCTCGGATTGCGTGATGGACAACAGATCCCGCAATTGGCTGTGGATCCAAAAAATGCGGATCGCATCTTTGTAGCCGTAGCCGGTCATCCTTATGGGCCTAACGAAGAGCGCGGCGTTTATCGTTCCGTTGATGGCGGCAAAACATTTGAAAAGGTGTTGTACCGGGATGAGAACGTCGGCGCGAGCGATGTACAGATCGATCCGAGCGATCCGGCAATTGTTTACGCTGGGCTTTGGGAATCGCGTGAAGGACCGTGGGAAAATGGCGTGTTCAACGGCAGCGGCGGCGGCATTTTCAAATCGGTTGATGGCGGCAAGACGTGGCGCCAATTAACCAACGGTCTGCCCGACAACATTGTGCAGGCGAACCTCGCGATCGCGCCAAGCGCGCCGAAAACACTCTTCGCCGCAGTCAAAACAAAAACGATCGCGAAACTTTATCGTTCAGATGACGGCGGCGAGACCTGGCGCGGGACAACCGATGATCCGCGGCCGGGCCTTGGAATTGGTGGCGGCGATCTGCCGGTAGTGCGGTTCGATCCGAAAAATCCGGAGATCGTTTACTCGGCCAGCATTGTTTGTTGGAAATCGACGGACGGCGGGAAAATCTGGGATGGCTGGCGCGGTGCGCCCGGCGGCGACGATTATCAAAATATTTGGATCGATCCGAATAATCCCGACGTCATTTTGCTGGGCTCGGACCAGGGCGCGATCGTCACGGTGAACGGAGGCAAGAGCTGGAGTTCATGGTATAACCAACCGACCGCGCAGTTGTATCACGTGAGCGCGGACAACTCGTTTCCGTATCGGCTTTACAGCGGACAGCAGGAGAGCGGTTCGGTCGGCATTAAAAGCCGCGGCGACCAAGGCGAGATCACGTTCCGCGACTGGCGACCGGTTGCGGCGGAGGAATATGGTTATGTGGTTGCCGATCCGCTCGACCCCGACCTCATCATCGGCGGCAAACTGACACGGTTCGATCGTCGCACCGGTCAGGCGCAAAACATTCTTCCAGTGCCGGTGGAGACGGAAGATTTCCGCATGTTGCGGACGGAGCCGGTTGTTTTTTCGCTACTCGATCCGCACCTGCTTTTTTTTGCTGGAAATACGCTTTGGCAAACGCGCGATCGTGGCGATCACTGGGAAAAGATCAGCCCGGATTTGTCACGGGGGAATTACGACTTGCCGGCGAGCATTGGAAAATACAAGGAAGGCGCAATGAAGCAGGTGCACCGGCGCGGCGTGATTTACACGGTTGCGCCGTCACCGCTCGACGCGAACAGAATCTGGTGCGGAACCGACGACGGTTTGATGCATCTCACGAGCGACGGCGGAAAAACCTGGAGCAATGTGACGCCGCCGAGCATTTCCGCATGGCAGAAGATTTCGCTGATCGAAGCCGGACATTTCGACGCGAACACTGCTTACGCAGCGATCAACACGCTGCGTATCGATGACCTGCGGCCGCACATTTTTGCAACGCACGACAGCGGCAAGACGTGGACTGAAATCGTGAACGGAATACCAGCGGGGCAAATCGTAAACGCAGTCCGCGAAGATCCGGAACGCAAAGGTCTGCTCTTCGCCGGAACTGAAGAAGGCGTTTACGTCTCGTTTGATGACGGCACGAATTGGGAATCGCTGCGATTGAATCTGCCGGCGACTTCGATCCGCGATCTCATTGTTAAGAACGATGATCTCGTGGTTGCAACGCATGGTCGCGGGTTCTGGATCCTCGACAACATCACGCCGCTCCGGCAGTGTAGCCGCCGCCCTGCGGGCGACGTCGTTGCTTCGCACAGCGAAGCGGCTACAACGCACTCGGACACGCGGCTGTTCAAACCGCAAACGGCGTTGCGCGTTCGCGCAAACCTGAACACTGACACGCCGTTGCCGCCGGACGAACCGGCCGGCGACAATCCGCCAGATGGCGCGATCTTCGATTATTTTCTTTCGAAAGATGCGAGTGGTCCGGTCACGATCGAGATCAAAGACGGCAAAGGTCAGTTGATCAGAAAATATTCGAGCGCTGATAAGCCAGTCCAGGCGAATCCGAAACGGCTCAGAATTCCGAGCTACTGGATTCGGCCGCCGCAATCGGTTTCTACAAAACGAGGCATGTACCGGTTTCTGTGGGACATGCATTACACACCAATCGCAGGTGTGGAACCCGAGTTTCCGATTTCGGCGACGTATCGCAACACGGCGCCGCAGGCAACATCGCCTTGGGTCGTGCCCGGTAATTACACGGTCACGCTCACGGTTGACGGCAAAACTTTCATCGAGCCACTGACGGTCGTTATGGATCCGCGCGTTAAAGCGTCGGCCGCCGATCTTCAGGAACAGTTCGAGCTTTCGTGGCGACTGTATCAGCTGCGGCTCAAGCTGGCGCCGATCGGTGAAAAATTTGACGACATCGCGGAGCAGTTAACGAAACTCAAAGCACGAGCGGCGGAGCGACCGGACCTCACCGAAAGACTGGAAGGCTTTGCGGAAACACTCATGAAATTTGGGCCGCCGCATCCGCGACCTGGCGCGCCGCCGTCGCTCTTCGTTTTGGATTCCACGACGCACCTGTTCGACGACATTCAAGCCGCAGACGCCGCGCCGACTGCCGGGACCAAAGCCGCGGTCGCTGATCTCGAAACGAAACTCGGGCCAATTACGGCCGCATGGCGCAAATTACTGGAATCGGATGTTCCCGGGCTGAACCAAGCACTGAAGCAAGCGGGATTTCCGGAAATCAAAACAGAAGCGGACAAGGCGAGTCGTTGACGCTGCGAGTATCGCTTTTACCTGCGTGCCGTCTGATACAGCCGCGTCGACACAGATGTTGTTAGTGCCAGTGATTGTGGTGCCCGCGCCAGTAAACAGGTCGGCCGTAGAAGCGGCGTGAACCGTAATATCCATACCGGGCGCCGTAATAGCCGAACCCCGGCGCTACCACAACTCCTACCACCGGAGGAGGAACATATAGCACCGGGCGCGGCGGTGGCGGCGGCGCATAATTGTAACTGGGCGCGGGAGCGCGGTAAGGCTCAATCATATCTGTGCCGGCGTTCGAGCGCAGAGCAGTTCCAAACCCGAATGCGAACACAGCCAATGTCATCACGAAACATTTCTTTCCCATATCGGACAGTTTCTGCTGTTGTTTCGCCGATTTAACCCGGCGACGGCTGCGAAGTTGCCCGGGAAAATCATCGGCATGTTTTTAGCCACGGATGAACACGGATTTGGACGGATTTTTAAGTGGCTGTAGCCACGTCCCTGCACGACATCTACGCATTGCGAACTGCGACCCGACGGCGTACTCACCTTCGAGGCCGCTTCGATGTGGCAAGCAGCGCCGCGGCTACAGCGCTTACTTCTTCTCGACGACCGGCAGGTACGCTTCGTACCCTCTGTCTTTCATCTGGTCGACGGGGACGAAATGAAAAGCGGCGGAGTAAACGACATACCGTTGGCCCGTGGGTGATTGCGGGTCGGGAAAGACATGACCAAGCCGGGCATTACTTCGCTTGGCGCGCACCTGGGTGCGTTGCATCTCGTTTGTGTTGTCGGCCACCTCGATGACGCGGTCCTTCGAGATCGGTTTCGTGAAGGTGGGCAGGCCCACGTGGCCATCGAATTTGTCGACTGAAGCGAAAAGCGGTTCGCCAGTTATGACGTCGACGTAGATACCGGTTTTCTCGCTGTTCCAGAACTCATTTTGAAAAGGAGTTTGCGAGCCGTTTCCCCGCACCACGTCATATTCCTCGGCCTTTAACCGGCTTTTCAAAACAGTGTCGCTGGGCACCGGCCGGTTCGGATCAAAAGTGGTAGTTTCCTTTTTCTCTTTCTGCGTGAGGAAGAAGAAGTAGACGCCGACGACAGCGAGTACGACCGCGATGCCAGCACCTACGTACGTGCTGATCGCGGATTTTTCCTCGCTGGTGATTCGGCCTCCACGCATCGGATTTCAGTGAACGTAATTGAATCGGTGATCAGCGGCGTCCGTCAAGGCGGAATACGATTAAGCTTTGTTTCTTGCGCCTCAGTTCGGGACTGAAGCTGAATTTCGCGGGCGCGATGGCGTCACGATACGTGTCTGCCTGCAGGAGCCGCGTGTGATTGGCTAGCCCAAACTTATGGCCAGAGAATTTAAACCCGTGCGGTTTTTTGTGATGATGGCAGTCGCCGCGTTTATCGTGTGCGGTGTGATCGCGTTCTACACGCATCGCGCCGAGCACGGCCGCACAGCGGAGGAACGGCAGGCGTATTG
>QHQV01000276.1 GCA_003219945.1 Verrucomicrobiota bacterium
AACAAGACGCATCCGCGATAATGAGCTGACGCGACAGGTTCGGCACGGTGAATCCGTGCTGTGGCGGATAAGATGCCTGTGTTAGGCTTCTGAATGCAACTGTCGGAGAAGTTTGAAGAAGCGCTGATTTATGCGACGCGCGCGCATGCTAATCAGACGCGCAAGAAAACGGGGATTCCGTTCGCTGCGCACATTCTTGGGGTGACTGCCATCGCACTTGAGTACGGCGCGAATGAAACCGAAGCGATCGGCGCGCTGCTTCATGATACCGTGGAAGATTGCGGTGGCGCCGAACGGCTGCGCGATATCCGCGAAGAATTTGGCGATGACGTCGCCAAAATCGTTGATGGATGCACCGACACATATGAGAAGCCAAAGCCACCGTGGTTGGAGCGCAAACGCGCTTACATCGACCATCTCAAAAACTCTGATGGTTCGACACGGCTGGTATCAGCTTCAGATAAGTTGCATAACACCCGTGCGATTTTGGCGGAGCTTCGACGACATGGTCTCGAAGTGTTCG
>QHQV01000331.1 GCA_003219945.1 Verrucomicrobiota bacterium
CGCGACTGAGTCCAAGACGATGTATTACGCTCTCTACAAATTCGGGCATCATTGGAAGTTTCCCATCAAGCGCGCCAAGCCGGTGAAATATGAAGGCGAGCTGGTAGTGAGAGGCGAAGAAATTCCGCGCGCGATTCCAGTGAATCCAACGGAGCTTAATCAGGCTCGGAATTGGATCAGCAACACTGATCCCAGTCTAGAGCAGATCGAACAACGAGCGCAAACCGAAGCGTGGTAAACGCCGGTCCTGTGTCTGCGCCCTAGCGTTTATCAAGCCTGTAGCAGTGCGTCAATCCTCGCTCTGGAATCAAATGCCTTGCAATGAAATGCTCTGACTGCTCAATAGCTTCCATTCGTCCCGAAACGCGCTATATGTCTGTGGTCATCCTGCGCCCGTAGCTCAGCCGGATAGAGCAACGGATTTCTAATTCAAGAAAGAGTTTTTGCGTGTCTTTTCGCTGCGTTGCGCAGCGTCGCTGATGCTAGGTGCTTCGGCCATTCCGCATTCGCGCTGCGTTACGCTGAGTTGCGCAGTTTTGCAGCCAAAAATTCTCAGACCGTAGAAAACGACCGTGAAAAATGGCACACATTTTTACGAAGTGCCCGCGTAAAGATCATCGCGGCGTCGATCTGATTTCCGATGCGCTGCCATTCGGTCGCCTGTCGTACGGCGAGCCCAATGCAATCACGAACGCAATCTATGCAAAGTTTTCAGCCGCTCACATGATGCTGTGATTCGGGTTACGATGAAACGGGCAACGTGATTGTGATTGTTGCCGATTCGTCGGAACAGAATATCGGACATAACCGACGGGACACACACCGCCTTGCTTGCTCAACCTCCATCGCTCCCACAAAGGTGGGGACATCCAGCTGCCAAAGTAAATGCGATGGATTTGTGCAGCTTCAGAATAGAAGAAGCGATCGGAAACCGGAAGACCTTATCGTCGTACCTGCTATTAAATCATTGGGAGGCAACGTAATGAATTGGGAGCAATTTTTCTTAATAGGTCGGAGGGATCGCGTAGGGGACAGCTTCAAGACTCTCGTCGATCGTAAGATTCGCGTGGTGCTCGAGTCGCGCCGACGCTGCTCAAAACGGCATTTTTCTACGAGTCTGAAGGAGAATGGAGATGGAACAGACGGCACTTTTAGTAATCGGCGCGGGTCCGTACAGCATTGCGACCGCGGCGTACGCGCAATACCTCGGCGCAACCGTGACGGTCGTGGGCAAGACGCTCGATTTTTGGAAGACGAACGTGCCGCGCGGCATGTTCTTGCGCTCGGGTCCGGACTGGCACATTGACGCGCGGGATGTGGCGACCTTTGAGGCCTACGGGAAAATGTGCGGGCTGACGCACGCGCAAGTCAAACCGGTACCGCGCGACACGTTTCTCGATTATGCGAGCTGGTTCATGGGGCGATATAATGTGACACCGCGTCCGGCGCTCGTAACGCATCTCGCCAGGGCGAATGGGACGTACACCGCAACGCTCGATGATGGGTCACAAATTCTCGCAAACAAGGTGCTGCTGGGTCTGGGCTTTGCGTGGTTCAAGCAATACCCGCCCGAGCTGACTGACAAATTGCCGTCGGGCTCGTACACGCACACGTGCGATACGGTGGATTTTGAATTTTTCCGCGACAAGCGAGTGCTCATCGTGGGCGGGAGACAGAGTGCGTTCGAGTGGGCGGCGCTGATCCGCGAAAACGGGGCTGACGAAATTCATATCACGTATCGCGACGCAACGCCGCAATTCAAGGAACCGGATTGGAGTTGGGTACAGCCGATGGTGCGGCGGACGCTGGAAGACCACGGCTGGTGGCGGCGCTCCACACACGAAGAGCAGGAAAAGATTCGTAATGAATTTTGGGCGGTAGGACGCCTTTTGCTTGAAGCCTGGCTGGGACCGCGTGTGCATCAACCGAACATTCATCTTCACGAGAAAACCGTTGTCGTCTCCGCGCGCACGCTAGCCGATGGCACATATGATGTTTTACTGGACGACGATACAACCGTTAATGTTCATCACATTATTCTAGCGACTGGCTATCTACCCAATATGCAGAACGTCGCTTTTCTCGACCACGCGACGATTTTGCAAGAACTCCAAACGCTTAACGGCTCTCCAGTGCTCGATACGGAATTTCAAACGAATCTGCCAAACCTGTATGTAACTGGACTCGCTGCTATGCAGGATTTCGGACCTTTTTTTGGATTCACCGTCGGCTGTCCCGTTGCGGCGAGAATCGTCGGGGAAGCAGTGGCTGAAAACAAGTAGGCAAGTTTTCCATTATTTCCGCTGACTCTCACGCGAGCGAAGCGGGGTTCTGGCATGGTTTCAGCAGTTCGAATCGCTGATTCCAGTTCCAGAAACGCAGTCAGCTTTTCATCCGAACGCACAACGTAACGCTTTCCGTCGCCGCGCGGTGTGCGTCAGCAATCCAGATCGTTCGCCCGTTGGAATCAATCCCTGAGACATAGCCCAAGCTCCAGCCAGCTTTGCTGAGATTATTAGGGATAATTTCCCATTACTTCATGCAGTTTGATTCTGCAATTTTCGTACTCCACGCCACAATGACGAAATAATAAAATTGGCGGCATGATCGCGAGCGTCATCACTGTTGCATTGGCAGCACTTGAGGCTCCATATTCTCGCAGAATCCGGACATAACAGGCACAGTGATTTTGACTGCGACTACGGTTGTCTTACCCGTGTTCTTCGTCCTCGCGCTGGGATATTTCGCTGGGCGCGCTAGGAAATTCGATCCTGATCAGGTCGCGGGTCTGAGTGAATTAGTCCTGGATTATGCCCTGCCTGCGATGCTTTTTGTGGCCACTGTCCAGACTCCGCGAGAACGTTTGCTGAGCGAAGGTGCTTATGCGCTTGCGCTCCTCATCGCCATCGTAGGGCTGTTTCTGGTCGTCGTGTTCGTTAGCACACGTATTTTGCATCACTCGTTGGGAGAAGCGGCGCTCCAGGCAAACCTGGCCAGTTACCCATCAGTCGCCTTTTTTGGCCCGCCCATTTTCCAAGGCTTATTCGGCGCATCTAGTCTTCTCTCGATAGCCTTTGCGGCGACGTTATCA
>QHQV01000332.1 GCA_003219945.1 Verrucomicrobiota bacterium
GCATTGTGTAGCGTGTGCCGAACAAGGCGAGCCGTTTCAGGTTCTGCGTTTTGGCCGCAGCTCGCGTCGCCTCAACAATGCTGATCAGCGGAATCGGTGATTTCGGCGCAACCTCATCGAACACGATGTGAGGCGTGTTTGCGGATATTATTCCGAAATCTGCGCCGGCCCGCGCGAGTTTACCGATTGCCTCGAGCAAGAAATCACCCATGCCACTCAGGTCGCCTGTGTCCATGAAGTCGAGTCCCTTCTTGAGATCGATACTGACCATTATGAACTCAGGATAATGCCTGTCGCCGGTGCGCTCGCGGTACAGCGCAATGACACGCTGGTAATAGTCCAATGTGCTTTCCGGCCCAAGGCCGCCGATGATCCCAAGCGTTTTCATTTCTTAATTACAAATCGCCTTTCGATAAAGTTATGGTGCGACACCGCGTGGTGCCTGCTATTTTTATCGCCAACGAGCAGCGTTAGACGTTCATGGACGCGTACGCAAAACCAAGAGAGCGAGACATCGGCCCGCGCCGGCCAAAGATCCGGCACGTGTCGCAATCTGTGGAACCGCGAACGCGGCGCGAACGGCAGGCGGAGAAACAAGGGGTAGCCGCCGAGCGTCGCGCCATCAAAAAGGCTGCGCGGCGACATTTGAACGAACAGTTGCCGCGCGAACTCGACGACAGAGACTGAGGATTTTGCAGAACAGTCGCGGTGTAGCCGCTTCGCTGTGCGAAGCGCGTCGCCATAGGCGGCGACTACAGGGGAAACCGCTAAGGAGAGATGAGACCTGTGAGGTAGCTTTGCAGCGTTGCCATTTGAGATAGTCACGTTACGATTGCGCGGGTGAAGCCAGCAGACTTTCTAATCATTGTTTTCCTTTGCCTTGCTATGAGCAGTGCGCGCGCGCAGTCACCGTCGCAGCGTAATCCAGACGTTTCCAACAAGGCGTTGATCACAAAATCCACTCCAGGCATTAATGCCGACGCTTTCAAAAACCAGAGTGTGAGCGCGGCACCGGCAGCGCTACACAAGCTCGCCGACGACTACTACGCCTGGCGGAATGAGAATTATCCGGTCCGCAGCAGCGAGGCCGGACTTCATAGCTGGGATGACCGCCTGACTGATTACTCGCCGGGCAAAATTGCCGAGCGCGCCAAGCACGTTCGTTCGCTCCTGGACAACGTGCGAGCGATGAAGACCGACAACTGGCCGAAAGACGAGCGCATCGATTGGATTCTTTTTCGCGCCCAGCTCGACAATGTCGACTTCGGGGATCGCGTCCTTAAGTTCGGGTTCACAAATCCGCAGGTCTACACGGGCGAATGCACCAATGCCATCTTTTCGTTGTTAAAGAAGGACTACGACACGCCGCGGAAGCGCGCGCTCGCGGCTACTGCGCGTCTTAAGCAGATGCCAGCGCTGTTGAAACAAGGGTTGAGCAATTTACAAAGGCCGGTGAAACTTTATGCGCAGCTCGCGATTCAATCCGCTCGTTCGATCGATCCGCTTTTGAACAACAGCCTGATGGCTCTCGATGTAGATTTGTCGCCTAACGAGCATGAGGAATTAGTGAAAGCGCGCGACGTGGCGCTCGCAGCTCTGCACGCCTACGCCGATGAACTGGAGAAGCGCGTTCCGAAAATGGTGGATTTCACGCCGATGGGCGAAGCGAATTACAACTACTATCTCAAGCACGTTCTGCTCCTGCCGCTGAACGGCTCGGAAGTGGAAACGATCGGGCGCGCCGAGCTGGCGCGTTACCGTGCGCTCGAAGCGCTACTGCCCGATCCAAAGCTCGCTGATCCCGATCCCAAACGGGCACCGAAGATACCACCCGATCAGGAGTCGTTCTTAAAAGCGTATGAGAGTCGCGAAATCGAGATGATTAATTTTCTGAACGAGCACAATCTGCTAACGCTGCCGGGTTACCTTGGCCCGTTTCAAATTCGGCAGTTACCGGAGGCGTTTAAACCAACCAGTCCCGGAGGATTCATGAATCCCCCAGGCGTTTACGACAAGGATCCGACCGGTTTTTTCTTCATTCCGACTTATAACCCGGAGTCGAAGAACTTTTATATTCGCGCCGCAATTGAAGATCCGCGGCCTATCCTTGGACACGAAGGTATTCCGGGACATTTTCTCCAACTCTCAATCGCAAATCATTTAAGCGATGAAATCCGTCGCCAGCATGAGGATAGTGTCTTCGTCGAAGGCTGGGCTCTTTATGGCGAAGAGATGCTGTCCCGCACCGGCCTTTATCCGAACAACTCACCGGCGCAAGGACAAATCCTGCGCCTGTCGCGATATCGAGCCGCACGAATCGGCGTCGATGTGAATCTGCACACTGGCCGATGGAGTTTTGAACAAGCAGTGAAGTACTTCATGGACGCCGGCGGACTGGATCGCGAGGCAGCACAAGGCGAAGCGGCTGGCGCCGCATCAAGTCCAACGCAAAAGATCAGTTACATCACCGGTAAATGGCAGATCATGAATTTGCTCGGACGTTACAAGGACCGACAAGCCGAAAATTTCCGGCTCGGTCAATTCCATGATGA
>QHQV01000333.1 GCA_003219945.1 Verrucomicrobiota bacterium
TGACCTTGTGTTGGCCGGCGTATTTCGGCGCAGAGCCGTGGGTCGGTTCGAATACGGCGTAGTTGTCGCCGAGGTTCGCGCTCGGCGCGAAGCCGAGGCCGCCGACCAGACCGGCGCACAAATCGCTGACGATGTCGCCGAACATGTTTTCCGCTACGAGCACTGAATAGTCCTGCGGATTCTTGAACATCCACATGCAGATCGCGTCGATGTTTACTTCGTCGGCCCAGATGTCCGGGTAATTCTTAGCAACGTCGCGGAAGCAGTGTGTCATTAATCCGCCGGTCTCGCGCAGCACATTCGGTTTTTCGATTAACGTCACGCGTTTGCGCCCGGTTTTCTTGGTGTAATCGAATGCCTGTTTGCAGATGTTGGTGCAACCTTGCACACTCATGATGCGAGTGGAAAGCGCGATATTTTCCAGCCCAGCCTTGTCCTTCCATTTCTTCATTTTCGGATTTGCACACAGCGCGGTGTAAACCGACTCGGGTAATGGGAAAAACTCTACACCGCCGTACATCCCTTCGGTGTTTTCTCGAAACACGACTTGATCGATCGGCACGTCTTCACCGCTCGGATTCGTGATTTTGTTACCGCGGTAATTCAATGGGTTGCCCGGATAACTCTTACACGGGCGCATGTTAGTGTGGAGATTGAAAAGCTGACGCAGCCCCACGATAGGTGAAAAATAGGAGAGTCCTTTGCCTTTGAGTTCCGGACTCAGCTCTTCCTTTGCTTTATCCTGTGGCTTGCTGGTGATGGCGCCGAATAGCGCGCAGGTCGTGTCCTTGAGCGCCTTCACCGTACGCTCGGGAAGTGCGTTACCTTCCTTGCACCAAAATTCCCACCCGATGTCGCATGGGACGTACTCCGCATCAAAGTTCATCCGATCAAGAACGATGTGCGTTGCTTCCATCACATCGTTGCCCACGCCGTCGCCCGGCATCCACGCAATTCTGTATTTAGCCATACGAGGAGGATTCTAGCGGTGAGTGTCGCGACGGCAAGGATGTGGAAAGCAATCGCGGATTACGTGGGAAAACAGCGGATTGGCTCTGGGGAGCGCACGCGGCTCGCGTGCTGGATTCGGCGGCTCGCCGAATGCACTCTTCCCATTGAGAAGCGAACCAGGACGCCTTGGATTTCACAACCCGCAACCGAAAACCCTGCAAACAAAAAGAATCGAAGGCGGGCCGCCTTCGCCAGCACGCGAGCCGCGTGCGCTCCCCAGATTACGCTTTTGCGCGGAGACGCGAGGCCACCAGGTTTTCGGCGCCGCCGGCGACGATCAATTCCTGCGCGGCAGGACTGAGCGGCGGGAAGGGGAATGATTTTCCGTCAACAGCGACGATTGATTTCGCGTAGTCGATTGTGATTTCGGGGCCAACCATTGTCGGTGCACGATCAGTCAATTTGTCGCGTAAGTAAGTGACCAACTCTGGACATTCGAATACAACGAAGCCGTTATTGAACGCGTTGCGCTTGTAGGTCTCGGAAAAACTGCCGGCGATGACGCAGGGAATTCCTTTGAACTTTAGCGCGGTCGCAGCCTGCTCGCGGCTTGAGCCGCTTCCAAAATTCAGTCCGCCCACGACAACGTCTCCCTTTTGATAAAGCGTGTTGAAGTTGGGATCGTAATTTTCAAACGTAACTGCCGCCATCGCCTCTGGCGTCATATCATCGCGGTAAGTGTGTTTGCTCCCGTAAATGCCGTCGGTGTTCAAATTATCTTTGTCGATGAACAGAATCCGGCCGCGTACGCTCGCCGGAAAACCTTCCATTATGTGCACCGAAGCTGCAGACCTGGCTTTCTTCTCAGGGCGCCGGGTCGCTGTGCCTGCGGTTTTTTCGCTGAAATCGGTTGGCGCACAAATGAATCCAGCCAGGGCGCTGGCGGCCACCACAGCTGGCGAAGCCAGATAGACGAACGAATCGCGATCGCCCATGCGGCCTTTGAAATTCCGATTCGTGGCGCTGATTGCGTTTTCGCCTTTTTGCACCAGGCCACGGCCGAGTCCAATGCAGGCGCCGCAGCCGGGCGGCAACGGAATTGCGCCAGCACCGATCAGCGTCTGCCAGTCTCCACTCGACTCGGCCCGCGCCTGCGTCTCGGCGCTGGCTGGCGCAAGATAGAATTCCACGCCATCGGCGACGTGTCCGCCTCGCGTCCGGATCACTTCCGCGGCGTCCCGCAAATCTTCGAAACGCGCGTTCACGCAAGAAAGCAAATAAGCCTTTTGGATCGGCACGCGTTTGCGTTCCATTTCCGGTAGCGAAACCATCGTTTTCACTTCGTTAGGCCCGGACACGTGCGGAACCACCGTCGCGAGATCCAGTTCAAGCTCGATCGCGTAATCGGCATCAGCATCCGGGCTGAGCTCGGTGCGGTTATTCCACCATTGGTCGATATCAGCGTTCACATAGCCGGAGCGACTGTTTGGGCCGCGCTTCCCGGGACGTTTCGGCTTTGTGAATTCAGGCACGCGCGAGCGCGTATAATCCACGGTTACTTTATCGAATGGAAATACACCTGCCAGCGCGCCCCACTCAGTAGTCATGTTGGCGATGGTCATGCGCGCCGACATCGCGAGATTCGTCACGCCTTCACCGACGAATTCCACTGTGTGGTTGAGCACCTCGTCTTTGTTGAACAGTCCGCATAACGCGATGATCACGTCCTTCCCCACAACGCCGGGCGAAAGTTTTCCTTTAAGCACAACCTTAGCGACCGGCGGAACCTGCCACCATGTAACTGCAGTTGCCCAGATACTCGCAGCGTCCGTGCGGACCACCGGTGTGCCAAGTGCTGCCATCGCGCCGTACAAGTTCGAGTGCGAATCACTCGCCACGACCATGGAACCAGGGACAACGTAACCCTGTTCCACCATCACCTGATGCGAAATACCAGTGCCGGGTGGATAGAAATCGATCCCGTGTTCCGCGGCGAAAGCTTCGATCTTTGCGTATTTCGCCAGATTTTCCGGCGACGTATTTTGGATGTCGTGATCGATGGCGAAGACTGGCTGTGCCGGATCGGCAATCGATGTCGCGCCGATCTGTTTGAATTTTGGAATTACGGCGCCGGTGTTGTCATGCGTCATTACATGCCGTGGGCGAATAGAGATGAAATCGCCCG
>QHQV01000334.1:0-3172 GCA_003219945.1 Verrucomicrobiota bacterium
TGGATTCACCGTTGAAGATTTGGAAAATGCGAAGATTACCCTTCGGATCGGCGGAGGAAAGGTAGGCGAAGACGAAATAGAGATATCTGTCAGCTGTTGTGATCTCAAGGAAATCATAATTCAACGATCACTGGAGTAGTTCACAAAATAGCGGTTACGGAAATAGAGCTACTCAACGCTTTTTAATCGCGACTGACTGGGTTCTGATCATCTCGATCCGGATCTTGCGTTGGAATCGATTCTCGACCGCCAACGTGAAATTTTCGAATCAGGAAATGAGGAACCCATTTTCCCGGAAAGAACTTTTGGATCTTTGTATGTGTTGAAACTCGCTCGGTTCCGGCCCGCGCTCGCTGCTACTCTCGCAGTTTCACTTTCTATGTCGGAAATCCCTTTCCTCGATTCCTGCGTTCCTGATTAAATTTTAGTAAATTAAGAGCGTAGTTATCGGATGGCTGGGCATGAAGAAGGTTTTTCGAATCAGGAAATCAGGAACCCAGTTTCCCGGAAGGAAATGCTTCCTGCGTTCCTGCTTTGAAAGCCTGGCCGTTGGTTCGCCGCGTACAAGCCATCCTTTCAGTGGCGGAAATCATATCGTTTACCCGGCTTCGCATCCGTTGCAGCCTAATTTGATTTTTTCTGAGCCGAATGTTTCAAGTGACGAAAGTGCCTACGGTATTGGCCAGGTGCGATTTTTAGGGTCCGCTGAAAGACATTGCGCATCGAGTTGACGTTCCCGAAGCCGCATTCATCTGCGATCATTTCCATGCTGTTGTGACTTTCTTCCAACCGCCGGCGAGCTGCTTCGACGCGCAGGCGCTCGACAAATTTTGCCGGCGTTGTCTTCATTTCTTTGGTGAAGACGCGGGCGAAATTGCGCGGACTCATTGCGACGCGTTGTGCCAGCAGCGGCACGGTCAGCGGTTTGTGCAAGTTACCGAGCACCCATGTCTCCAGTTCGCGCAATGGTTTTCGATCCGTCAATTGCAATGATAACGCGGCGCTGAACTGCGATTGCCCACCGGGCCGCCGCAAATAGAGCACAAGATTGCGCGCAACCTGCAAAGCGAGCCGCGAACCGTAATCTTCTTCGACTAGCGCCAGCGCCAGATCCATTCCAGCCGTGACGCCTGCCGATGTATAAATGTTTTCATCACGAACGAATATTGGATCGGAATCGACGCGCGCACGCGGAGCACGTTTCATCAACGTTTGACACCAGTTCCAATGAGTCGTGGCACGACGACCATCGAGCAAACCGGCGCGGGCCAGGAGCATTGCGCCAGTGCAGACTGAACCGACTCGCCGGATTCGTGGGGAAATTCTTTTCAGCCACCGCACCGCGTCCGAATTAATTTCATTCTGCTCGATCGCGTCGCCGCCGGCCACGAGCAGCGTGTCGATCTTTCCGCGCACTTCGCGAAAGGTCATATCCGCGATGATGCGCAGACCGCAGTTGGCGATCAGCGATGGACGCGAAGAAACGGTCGCCACTTCCATTGAATAAATTGGAGGCGATCCAGGATTTTCCGTGGCGTGCATTTCCGACGCGCGGGCGAAGACCTGAAGAGGTCCAACCAGGTCGAGAATCTCGACGCCGGGCCCTGCCACAAATACGATCCGGCGTGTGCTCAATTCGACTGAGGGCGTGTTGTTGTTGGGTACGCGTTTCGATTTCAATTGGAGGAGCCGGATACTGCCGATCGAGACGTGACGGCGTTGACAAATTTATCCGGAGCGGCATCGAAAGTTTTCTTGTCGTCTTCTGAGCAGAAATAATGCGTCGCACCCTTAAAGATAGATTTCGGCGCGTTCTTGGGATCAACGTCCATTCCGCACACCGCGCAAAGCGGATACTCAGCGGTGGAAATAAGTGGCGTGGCGTAGAGCTGATTTGAATCCGGATTCATCCAGCCTTCTCCCTGATATTCCATGTTGTAGGCGGTCTTCCTAGCAACCTCGCGACCGTAATAGCGTTCGACTACACGGAGCGCGAGATCGATTCCCGAAGAAAGGCCGCCGGCGGTTGCGAGATTCCCATTTTCAACGAAACGCGCGCCGCGCTTGAGCTGAACGGTCGGAAATTGCATGGCGAAACGCTCAAATGCGCCGTGATATGTGGTCGCGGATTTGCCGTTCAGGAGTCCGGTTTTCGCCAGAACAAATGCGCCTGTGCAAACCGACATGGTGACATCGGTCGTTTTCGAAGATTTTCTGATCCAATCCAACACCGCCGAACTCGGTGCACTTTGTGCGGGAATGACGATCACCTTCGGCGGGGGAGCGTTTTGGATCGTGTAATCGGGAATGATCTGCATTCCGCCG
Source organism: Verrucomicrobiota bacterium (assembly GCA_003219945.1). Classification (GTDB taxonomy): domain Bacteria; phylum Verrucomicrobiota; class Verrucomicrobiia; order Chthoniobacterales; family UBA10450; genus Udaeobacter. The sequence goes on from QHQV01000334.1 coordinate 2,326, forward strand.
CTGGTCTGGATCGGTTTCTTCGCTTCGGCCACTGTGTACAGACGGAATGGCATTTGTTCGCTACCCGGGATCATGACGTCCTGGAAAACTTCCCACGGTCCGCAAAAATCGATTACAACCGCACCATCGGAAATTAGAAAGGCGACCGCGATCTGGCCCTTCTCCGGCGGTTTTAGCGAAGCTGCTTCAGCCGTGACTGTGTTTGGATTCGACTGTGCGTCCGTTTTAATTGGAGCTGCGGTCACGAAAATTGCACGGAGCGTTAGCAGGCCCAGTGCAAGCAAGAAGCCGAATCGTGCTATTCGGTAAACGAACTCTATTTTATTCATTGTACGTGCATTCATGTCGCATTTTCGGATGGCACGTTCGTGGCAGCAATGACAACAATCACCATATTTCTGCCAGTAGCTCGACATTTAATAAATCCGTTCTGTTCTTGTGCATCTGAGAAAACGCTTGAATCGGGCAACGTGATCCTTCAAGACGCCTTAGGTAATTGCAACATGAAGGTTGTCGCCTCGCTGATTTTGTGTTTCACCACAGTCTCCCTAGCTGACGATTTCAAACTGGTTACCGGGAAGGAATACAAGAATGTCACGGTGAGCCGGGTGGAGCCTGACGGCATCGTGCTAAAAACGAAATCGGGAATCTCGAAAGTGTATTTCGTCGAGTTGCCCAACGACGTTCAGCAACGTTTTCATTACAATGCCGCGATCGCTTCTGCCTATTCCGCACAAGCACAACAAACCGTCAATCAGGCGACAATGGCCGCTGCCCGTCGCGGCGAACCGATCGAAGTGATTTCTCACGGTGCGCAGGTCGACATCAATCAACACCTCGCGCTCGG
>QHQV01000334.1:3351-3922 GCA_003219945.1 Verrucomicrobiota bacterium
AGCAATTCAACATTCACTCCATTCCGCAGGTGAACGTTTACGATCGCAGTGGCCGCCTCGTCGGCACTGTCGTGGGCGTTGATTTCGAAACAATAAAAAGTTACGTCACACAAGCGAAGTCGAGCGGCTGACCGGCTAAGCACCAAGGGGCGCACTCGCACGCGCGCATACGAATCAATAGCAGGTCGAAGATTGATTTTGAAGGGTATGAATCGACTGCTATGTCTTGTCGTCACGTTCTGCGCGGTCAAGTTGGTGCACGCCGACGAGACGATTCGATCGTTGCAGCAAACTCTCAAGAATCAATCGCCGGGCGGTTCGGATGAACCGTCCCTACCTCGCGTGATGTCCAGATTCTTTCAGTAAAGTCGCCGCGAGTTTAAGCGCAGAGTCGCTTTTGCCGCCAAGCATTCGCGCGATTTCTTCCTGGCGCGCTTTGTCCGTGACTGCATGCAGATTGGAAAACGTGCGGCCGCGCGTGACATCTTTCGTCACAACAAAATGCGACGAAGCGTTCGCGGCGACTTGGGGCAGATGCGTGATACAGATCACCTGATGATCCCGCCCCAAC
>QHQV01000017.1 GCA_003219945.1 Verrucomicrobiota bacterium
TCGAACGCGTCCTGTTGCGGCATGTAACTGACGTATTGCTTCAGAACGTCTAGGTTTCGATAAAGGGATTGTCCGTTGAGCAACACATCGCCACTGGTCGGCTGGAGTTGGCCGGCAAGCACTCTCATCAGCGTGCTTTTGCCCGCACCGCTTGCGCCCATCACACAAACAAGCTCCCCACGCGTGATGCTGAAGGAGATTCCATCGAGGCCAATCTCGCCTTTGCCAAAACGGTGTGTGACTTCATTCAACTCGAGGCTGCGAATGATGTTTCGCTCCTCCTCGATGATCCGCTCCAAAAAATTGCATCGCAGAACCTGTCCGACATCGATTCGAATGATGTCGCCGTCCTTGAGTTCCGCGGTCGTACGAACCGGATCGTCGCCCACCATGATTCGACGGTCCGCTTCAATGACTTCAAGGCTGCCTATTCGCCGATCGTAATCGCAAAATATTTTCAGCAGCACATCTCCGGCTGTACCGGGAGAAAGCAGGATATCGTCGGCTTGCAGGCGGCTTGGATCATTCGATACCAGATATTCCGATTTCGAAGCTTTCAGTTGGAATCGTCCGCCGAGCGCGCGCGCGCGCCGACGCAGGTCGTTTAAATCGAGCTCGGTGTCGTTGTGGAAAATAATTTTGTCTTCCAGCGTCGTGTCGACCTGAGTGCCGGCTTTGAGGCGAACTCCCTTGAGCTCTGCATCGATATCGCGCAATGCCTTGACCCGCACTTTAAGTCCGAAGGTGACTCGCAGCGCGCTTTCACGCGTTCGTGAACGCTCCAACTGTACTTGCTCCGCGTCTTTGGTGACCCGGATAAAGATTTCCGGAAGCGAGACATTCTTCTTCGCATTGAAATACTGCGCGAGCTCCTGATAGCTGAGCACCTGGTCGCCTATCAAAATTCGTTGGCCCGGATAAATTCGACAGAATCCTCCACGCACCAAAGGTCTCCCGCGCACGGAGACGTTTTGGCCGCTGTAATTTTTCAAAAGAATCAGTTCGTGATATCGGAAGGCCATCAGCCGATCGGTTTCGGCCAGGTTCTTCAAGATGACGTCGGTCTTGCTGTCCCCTCCGAACGAGAGTGATTCCAGCGGCGACGCGCCATGTTGGTAAATCGACGGGTCAGATTCTTCTGATGCGTTTAGTTGATAAACGATATCGATCGCCTGCGCAGCCATGCCCATCTGCGACATGAACGAATAGAACGCGACGACCTGCTCCTGCTTCAACCCCGCTTGCGAAATGAGATCGTACAGTTGGACGCCGAGCATGATCTTGCGTTCGGTGCTCAGTTGCACGCCGAGTTTTTGCGCCATCGCTGCGAGATCCTGTTGCTCGTAAAGTGCCTGGCGAAACAACTGTCGCAATTCGGAGTAAACCGCTTCCGGATAATCGTACCGCAGAAAGCCGAGGCTTGAGTCGATCTCTTCCTCCATGATGACGCCATCGGCTTTGGTGAAACTCGCCAGCACCTGAATCAACAACGGCAGGAGGTTCGGCCCTTCCGAGACACTGCGCGGCTTGCGCAATGCTCGACGCACGAGCCGGCGGCCAGTTCGTCGCACCCGATATGCCAGCGGGATTACCCGCTGCATCGTGCGGTCGATCTTGTCGGCCATTGATGAAACCAGCTCTGTCACGGTGATTTTCGGATGCGAATCTTACCCGAAAGCGTGAAGCGACGCAATGCAGTGCGGATTGCAGAAGTTACAACACCTGATCCCACTTGCTCTGGTCTTTGAGCATGATTTCACGGAGGAGACGAATGGGCGGCATGCCGTGGCTGAGCAATTCGTTATGGAATTTTTGCAGCGAGAACTCGTTGCCCTGTTGCGCCTTATAGTCGTCGAGCAATTTCAGGATCTGCAGTTTGCCCAGGGTGTAATTCAGATAACCCGGATCAAACGTGGCGCGCATGGCTTCCTGGCGCGCCGGCTTCTGTTCGTAATAGCAGTTGTCCTGAAAAAATTTCGTCGCTTCATCAATGGACATGTTTTGGGTGTGCACTTGGATGGACACGCATAGCCGGCAAAGACGCAGCAGCGCTTCGTCAGCTTGCGCCATGCGGTATTTTGCCGCGCGCTTCACATTGTCTTCGCTTGGACTTGAGTTGGAAGGACTGCCGAATCCTTCGTCGATGATCATTTTTTCGCAGTAATGCGCCCAGCCTTCAATGAAGGCGTAGCTACCGAAGATCTTTTCCACTTTGGTGGCAGGCGACGCATTCAGATGAAGAAACTGCACGTAATGTCCTGGATAGACCTCATGAATAGAGACAACATCGGAGGTGTAATAATTAAACGTGGTAAGCCACTCCTCCTTTTCTTGCTGTGGCCAATCCTCTTCCGTCGGTGTGACGTAGTAATAAGCTTCGGTGGCGCGCTTCTCGAACGGACCTGGAGTATCCATCGAGGCGAAGGAGGTTGCGCGCAGATACTGCGGGGTCTCTTTTACTTTGGCGCGAATCTCCGACGGGATTCCAACCAATCGACGGCTCACAACGTATTTGCGAAGCTTGTCCAGGTCTTTGGCAATATCCGGAATCAATTTGTCCGAAGCCGGATGCTCGCTCTGGATTTGTTTGAAAACCTCAATCGCAGGTTTGTTCGCGTCGATCTTTTTCGCCGACTCGGCGAACGCTTCCTGTTCGGCTTTTAATTGCGCCATGCCAATCTCGAGAACTTTTTGTGGCGGAAGATCGACCAGCTCCGTCTGTGCCAGGAAGCGCCCGAATTTTTCTTCGCCGAGAGCGAAATCAAGTGTGGCTTTGGCAAGTTTCTCTCGTTCCAACCACGTTGCATAATCACTGAGCGCGCTTGCGGCTTTGCGATTGGCTGCCTGAAATGCAACGCGGAGCTGCTCGTCTTTCAGGCCGCTCACAGCGGCGACGAGATCCTTTTTCAGAAAATCGGCCCAACCTCTGGCGATTTGGATTGCAAGCTCGACGAATGGCTTTGGAAGTTTTTCATCGAGGTTTGTTCGC